>JBARAJ010000024.1:0-3088 GCA_049791915.1 Candidatus Udaeobacter sp. | reverse complement strand
GGCGGCGGCAGTTGGAAAACCTTTGCGCCAGGCAAAATGCCCCTCGGAAGGCTAATCGCGACCGGCGATTTGAACGATGTGGCCGATCACGGACTCGCTGGCGAACGCATTTACTTGAAAGGACAATTCGTAGTGAATTTTGCCGACGCCAACAAGGCGGTGCTGCGTCCGCGCACAACGTTGACAAGCAAAGTGCTGCACTTCGGCGGCGGTTCATCGACGCGTATCATTGTCGAATTTCCCCGCGGCTATACTCCCCCACCCCAAGGCGCAGTCGTAAACCGGGACGAGACGCGGCCCTATGAGATCACCGAAGTGCGCAAACAGGAAGATGGACAACTGAACGTCTTCGTGCGCGAGATCATGCAGGGGAACTGATCGGCTCTTTGCGCTTTGGATCTGAAACTGTAGGACGTCTGTGTCAGACGCAGATCTAGTTCGTGTGTGAGCGCAGAATTACTTTGCCGTCGCGTATCTCAATGGTGCCGACCTCGTACGCGTTCCCTTGTTCAGCCAGATACTCGCGCAGTTGTCTGGAACGATACTTCCAATTTAGGAAATCAGTCGGCACCTGCTCGCCGTTAATTGTGATTCGGCTCAATCGCGGGCCATCCAGTGATTGCGCGCCTTTTAGTTCGATGATGACGTCGCCATTAAAATAATAACCGGGTCTCCCGAGAACTCCTCCGATCGGCAGACTCGCCTGCAAGCGGAGTAGATTCCCGTCGATCGAGACAAAGACTTTCCCGCGGACGTCTTCGTTTGTAGCGATCAACGCATTGATGTCATCCGCGCTCAGCTCAATTTCCGCAGCCTGGCCTGCCCGCGTTTTCTGTTCGAAATCCTGCCAGCGTTCCTGGACTATTTGAATCTGTTGGTCCGAAGCGTTGAATTCAGGAACGGGCGTTGGCGCTGCCGCAAGCGACCGCGTTTTGGGCAGCCAATAATTGCCGTAGAACAATGCCGAGTGACGGTTAAGACCCCAATACATTCCGCCAAAGCAAGCAATCGCCAGCACGATCAAAAATACCAACAGAATCAGGCAACCCCGTCCGAAACAGCCCAGACCTTTTCTCGGCGGCGCTTCAACCCAGGTGTTCATGAGCGTGATTCGTTACATCGGATTTACGATTCAACGATTCACGATTTAACGATTCAATCGGACGCAGCCATCTTCGACTGTGCTTCCATTAATTTGTCGTACAAAGCGCGCAAACCATCCGAGAGGACACGCGCGCCGCCAATGAGAGGCATGAAGTTCGTGTCGCCGGTCCAGCGCGGCACGATGTGGATGTGCAAGTGATCGGGCACACCTGCGCCCGCGCACTCGCCGAGATTCAGACCGATGTTGAATCCCTGCGCCTTTACCGCCGCGCGCAAAAGCGCTTGCGCGTGGACGACCAAATTCCAGAGCTCAACGACCTCATTCTCGCCGAGCGCTGAAAGCTCCGCGACCTTCCGATACGGCACCACCATCAGATGTCCAACCGTGTAAGGATACCGGTTCATCATCAGGAACGCATTTTTCCGGCGCGTGATCACCAGATGCGCCGCGTCGTCGCTCGCGCGCCCCGCCGTTGCCAGAAAATCGCGGTCGCGCGGTTCCTTCTCGAAGTACTCGACGCGCCACGGAGCCCAGAGCGTTTCTACTTCTTTCTTTGGAAATTCGTCGTTGGCCATGCGTATCGCCCACTGAAACTAAAATCCTGCGCTCCAAAGTCGAGCCAGCATTTCGTCTCTCTTTTCCTGTCATTCCGAGCGAAGCCGAGGAATGGAGCAGCTGGGAAAACCGCGACATCTTTGGGAGACAGAATTGAGCGAACGGGCAGTGAGCGAATCCAATCTCTCGATGGCTTGTTTTCCTTTGCCGGATATAACGCATTCTTTTAAGCAGTTTTGCATTGTCGGGTTCACACCGGATTGTATTCTCGCCGCTCATGGGCGTTCGCCCCATCACATCACCAGTTCCACCGCAAAGTGCAGCGGAAATATCCAGGGCTAAAGTTTACCTTCGTGTTTTGCTGGTCTTCCTTTCGCCCCTGACAATCGTCGTCGCGCTTACGCTCAATCTCCCGAATACCGCGGAATCGGTGGAACCATCCGAGACCAAAGCGGAGCTGGTGGACGTCGGTGGCGGCCGCAAAATATATCTCGAATGTCGTGGCACCGGTTCTCCTACGGTGGTGCTCATATCGGGAACGCGAGGCGCTCACGATGACTGGACGGACCTGATTGATTCCAAAAATCCGACTGGCGTGGCGAAGCCTGGTGAGTCAGCTGTGTTCCCGCAGGTTAGCAGGTTCAGCCGGGTGTGTGCCTACGATCGCCCCGGAACCACTCGAAATGATAACAAAGTGACCGATTCCACGCCTGTACGACAACCGACTACAGCACAGCAGGGCGTCGCGGACCTGCATGCCCTGCTAACAGCAGCCATGGAAACGGGACCGTACATACTTGTTGGACACTCCTGGGGTGGTTTAATTGCCAGGCTCTTCGCAAGCACCTACCCAGATGAGGTGGCTAGCCTGGTGTTAGTCGACCCTGCCTCGGAATTTCTAAAGACCTCGCTGACGCCGGCGCAGTGGGCGACGTACATCAAAGCCACGAAGAAGCTAACCGACTCCAACGGCTTGGAGGCGCCCAACCACACGCGCACCCTTGATATGCTTCACGGCACCCCAAAGGTGCGCGCAATGCCCATTGTCGTGCTTACCTCAGACAAGCGATTTGACTTTGGCGCCGGAGGGCCAGAGACATGGCCAGCATGGCGAACCGCGCAAGACCGCCTAGCCAAAGTTCTTAACGCGAAGCACGTCAGCGACACCAACAGCGGCCATGCCATCCAGATGGAGCAACCGCAACTGGTGATCAACGCAATCCGGCAGGTCGTCGAGGCCGTCCGCAGTGGAAAGCGGTAGCTGACGCAGGGAGATTTTTTACTGGATGCTCAGCGGACGCTGGCAATGCTGTCGCACGATCGCGCTGGAAAGCTGTTTTGCTGGAACCGTTGCTTTTCATGACCAAGGTAGCGGCGCTGTGGAGTGCGGCGACATGTCGCCGCTTTGAAAAGCGCGGACATGTCCGC
>JBARAJ010000023.1:0-2438 GCA_049791915.1 Candidatus Udaeobacter sp. | reverse complement strand
GTGCTATGGTTCCTTGTAATGGCGACGAATCGCCTGCTTCGATTACGTTTCCCGGCGAGTTTTATCTGTTGTTTGAGCGTGGCGACATCGTTCGGTGACATCACCGAGCTTGGACGAATCGTGCTTCCGGCGAACTCATCCACGCAAACGACGAGCGCTGGCTTACAAAAACTCAGCGGCCGAAACGGATTGCTCTACATTCCGACGGATCACGCTGAGCCATTGCCGTTGCTGATCTTGCTGCACAAGGCCGGTGGCTCTGCTTCAGAGTGGTTCGGCGGAAGCGGATCATACGCGGCTTATGCGGACAAGGGCCGTTTCATTATTATTGCGCCAGAATCGCCCGGCCAAAGCTGGGGGCCCGGACCAAAAACATGGGGCTACGACTATTTGGCCATCAATCGCGCTTTGGAAGAAGCGTTTGCCCGGTGCGCGATCGATCGCAGCCGGATCGCCATCGGCGGATTCTCCGACCGGCGCGTCGTATGCGCTTTCACTTGGCCTGGCCAATGGCGACGTATTCAGCTACATCATCGCATTTTCACCCTTTATCGTTAGGGCTCAGGCGCGTGGAAGACAAGGGCCCAAGGGCGTGGAAGTACCGTTGGTATATATCGCCCATGGCCAATCAGATAATGTCCTGCCAATTGCCTCGACGAGTCGCATCTTCGTGAGCTCGCTGCGGAAAAACGGATACAATGTGGAGTTCCGCGAATTTAGCGGAGGCCATCATGTCTCGCGCCAGGTTGCCGATCAGGCGATGAGTTGGCTAACAGCGGCGTTTCGTCAACGCCGTTCAAACCCAATTAAGATCAACAGCAGGCACAGCTGATTATCCCACGCTGTTCGGCCTCGCATTTCATCCAATTCGCGCGTCGTCCGACCGCCCAATCCCAGTGCTAACGATGCCGCCGATATGATCTGCGCGGCGGACGGCTGTTCGATGAAGCATTCCGGAAACTCCACCCGATCTTGCCCTGCGGGGCGTTGCCGCTTCCACGCGGAGACTTTCCTGGTAGCCGCGGCTCGATCTTTCGCTGCGGGACTCGCGCTCCCCGGCCCCGCTCGTCGCGTGGCGGCGCAGGCTGATTGTAATCGAAACCTTCCGCCTTTTTCCGTACGATCCCGCGGCCGATGAAACGCTCGAGCGAACGCAAGGGCCCGTGATCTTCCGGCGTAATAAAGCTGATCGCATCACCGATGGCGTGCGCCCGGCCGGTGCGTCCGATGCGATGGACATAATCCTCCGAGTGCATTGGAAAATCGTAGTTCACCACATGCGAGATCCCATCGACATCGATGCCTCGCGCCGCAATGTCCGTAGCCACCAGCACTCGCACCGCGCCCGACTTGAAATCTTTTAAAGCGCGCAACCGCTGATTCTGGGAACGATTGGAATGGATGGTGCCGGTTTTGATTCCGCTGCTCTCCAGCCGTCGCGCGATTCGGTCCGCTCCATGCTTGGTCCGCGAAAAAACCAGGACCGTGTCGAAGTTGGGATCGCTCAGTAGATGAAGAAGTAATGCCGGTTTCAAATGCGGAGGGACTTCGTAAACAAGCTGAGTCACAGCGTCTACCGGATTCGCTCGTCGTCCAATCTGAACCATCTTTGGCGACTGCTGAAACTGATGAGTCAATGCCTCAATTTCACGCGAGAGCGAAGCGGAAAACATGAGGGTCTGCCGTTTGTGCGGCAATGCCTTCATGATTCGCCGAATCGGAGGAAGAAATCCCATGTCGAGCATGCGATCGGCCTCGTCCAGCACCAAGAATTCGACCCCGGAAAGATTGGCCACGCGCTGCTCCATCAAATCGATCAGACGACCCGGCGTAGCCACGATCAGATCCACCCCGGAACGCAGCGCTTCAATTTGTGGGCGTTCGCTCACTCCGCCGAAGACGGTGGCCACCCGCAAGGGAACATGTTTCCCGTACGCGCGCACGTTCTCCTCGATCTGGACGACAAGCTCACGCGTCGGCGCCAACACCAGCGCGCGCAGCCGGTGCACGTTATGTTTCTGGGGGTTCGCAGTTAACTCGCCGTGGCGAGCAACGGTCTGTCTCGATTCCGCGAGCTTCATCAAAATCGGCAGAACGAAAGCTGCGGTCTTCCCAGTCCCAGTCTGGGCGATGCCGATGACATCGTGTCCCGCGAGAATGAGCGGGATAGCAGCAATCTGGATTGGAGTCGGCTCGGTGTAACCCGAATCCCGAACCGCCTGTAACATTTGGGGGGAAAGATGAAGTGCGCGAAACGGCATAAGACAATAACTGTCACCCGTTAAGTGCCATCGCGCACCTACTCTTCTTATATATCTTCGAGTGCCAGCCACGTTCCGTGTGGTTAGGCGCATTTCGCACTTTTATCATCGGTCGCAATTCTGGGCTATCCGCCTTGTGTGATGATCGCAGCAGGAAACTCCGGTGGAGGCAGACAG
>JBARAJ010000022.1:0-16627 GCA_049791915.1 Candidatus Udaeobacter sp. | reverse complement strand
CGGAAAAAGGCGAGCTCACTACGCGCATCTACGCAGTGCCGATGGAAACGGACTGGCACGACCAGGCAAAGGTCGGCATTCGTCGAGCGTGGGGCTCGAGCTATCTGCGACTTGGTGGCGTCAAAGGTTATGCCGATGGCTCGTTAGGCTCGCGAACCGCTTACATGTTCGAGCCGTTTACCGATGATCCCGGCAACCGGGGCCTTCTGAGCGACGAAATGCATCCACCCAGCGCGATGCGCGACCGATTGATGCAAGCCGACGCGGCTGGGCTACAAGTGCGGGTTCATGCGATCGGCGACCGCGCGATCTCCATGATGCTCGATATTTTCGCCGATATCGAAAAGGAGCACGGCTATCATGACCAGCGTTTCGCCATCGAACACGCGCAGCACATGGCGCAAAAAGACTTCGAGCGTTTCGCGAAACTCCACGTCATCGCCTCAATGCAGCCTTATCACGCGATTGACGACGGCCGCTGGGCGGAAGCGCGGCTCGGTCGCGACCGGACGCGCTACAGCTACGCATGGCGCAGCTTCCTCGATCATGGCGTCACGCTCGCATTCGGCACCGATTGGCCTGTCGCTCCGCTCAACCCGATGCTGGGCGTTTACGCCGCGGTCACGCGCGCCACACTCGACGGAAAAAATCCCGGCGGCTGGTTTCCAGAGGAAAAAATTACCTTACCGGAAGCGATCGAAGCCTACACCATGGGCGCGGCATTCGCCGAGTTTCAGGAAAGCGAGAAAGGCTCCATTACTCCCGGCAAACTCGCGGACATGGTGATGGTGAGCGACAACATCTTTGAGCTGAAACCGGAAGCCGTTCGGAACGTGAAAGTGAAAACCACGATCGTCGGCGGCAAAGTGGTTTACGGCGAGCGGTGAATGCGCAGTGAGACGATTCGAAAACTTACGAAGCTGTGGCGCTCGCGGGAATGAAATTTTCCGGTTCGTCGAATCGAAGCCTTTTCCGCAGCTCGTGCCGGAGCAGGAAGAGATTAACGCACATCTGAAAAACGATGGACCCAACAGAGAGATACCAAACTTTCCGGATCTCAAAACCGGGCATGCGTGAGATGAGCAATGCCGGCACCGCGAACAGAACCAGCCGCGTCAAGGAGCTAAACAGCGGCGGCAGCGTGTTACCGATTCCCTGAAAGACGCTGGAAGTCGTGAAAACAATTCCTGCCGATATGAAGTTCAGTGAGACAATCCGCAGGTATTCGCTGCCGAAGGCAATCACTCGCGGGTCACGTGAGAAAATTCGAATCAGCGCCGCCGGTGCGAGATATGCAATCAGCGTGAGCATCAGCATCATTAATGATGCAATGCCTATCGCCGAATAGACAGAATGCCGGACGCGATCCGCGCGACGGCCGCCGAAGTTTTGTCCTACGACGGGCGCAACAGCAAAACTAAGCGCCACTACTGGCAAAAACAGCGCCTGCATCACGCGTGCGCCGATTCCGAAACCTGCCTGAGCCTCTGGTCCAAAGCCGCGGATGATTGCGTAAACGAGCACGATGTAAAAAAAGAGCAGCAAAAACTCCGTGCCCGCCGGGACACCGATCCCCAGCATGCGTTTCCAGATTTTTGTCTGCGGGCGGAACAGCGGAAATCGGAACCGAACGTAATGATACTTCTTTTCGAAATAAGTTATCATCAACACATCGGCGATCAGAATCGAAATGAACGTCGCGAGCGCTGCGCCCGTGACGCCCAGTTTTGGCCACGGACCGATTCCAAAAATCAACAAAGGAGCAAGCACGATGTTGAGAAACACACTGAGCACCTGGAATCCCACAGCCGGTTTTATGATGCCGGTGGCACGCAGCGCTGACCCCAGCGCGACAAGAGGAAATTGGAGTAACAGGCCCGGAAGAAACCAAAGCAGGTAAGCCTTTGCCAAATCCGCGGTCGTTGTGTCCGCGCTCAGCCAGTCACAATAAGCTGGGCGCAGAATGAAGCCGACAACACCCAGCCCGAACGCGATCACGATCGACATAACGAAGGATTGATTGAACACCAGTTCGGCGTGTGGCTGGTCCTTTCGCCCGGCCGCTTGCGACATCAAGGTGGTCGTTCCTACGCCGAGCATTTGAGTCAGCGCCAGCACAATCATCGTGAGGTTGCCGGCCAAACCGACCGCGGCAATCGCTTCTTTTCCAAGGTGTCCGACCCAATAAAGATCAGCCAACAAATAAAGCGTCTGCACCAGCATACTCGCCGCTAAGAATGCCGACATATGCAGCAAATGTTTGGTGACTGAGCCTTGAGTAAGATCTTTCATTGATCGCGATTAGTCTCTCAACAATCAGCCATCAACTGCAATTGGAAGTCTCATGCTGTTGCGATCGGCGGGGGAAGCGGAGGAGGGATTTCGGCAGACAGACGCTTTTGCCAAGCGACGCGATGGAGAATGAGAAAAATCAGCCAACTAGCAAATGCAACCAGACCGCCGGGAATGGTGACGAGCATGAACCAACCCATCACGCCAAGTGAATAAAGGAGTTCTCCGTGATCGTGTCCGTTGATCATGCACGGATGCACCGAGCCTTCGTCTACTTTGCAGCCGTACACATTCGCGATTGCGGCGCACAACATGACGGATCCTATGGGCGCAAACGCGAACGCCGCGATGACGAAAAGCGCCAGCAAGTACCAAAACCATGGAAATCTTTTATGTTGGTTGCCGTTCATGACCGCGATTCCGAATCGTGGATTGCGAGTCAACATTCTTGCTCGTGTGCTCAAATCTCTAATCTACTGAGTTTGCTGGACGATCCCGTGTTGCTCAGCCCAGTCCCAAAGCGCAGTGAACTCGGCCGGCGACGATTTATGCGTTCGCTGAAGGTGAGCCCGGTGATCCTTTAGCATTTTTCCAAGCGTCATTCCGTCAGCCCCGGCACGATTCGGATCGGCGCCGCGCTCGAGCAATAGCAGCGCATCTGAATAGGCGAGATTGTCATCCAGTCCCATTGCCGTGCGGTAAAGCAACAAAGGATAACCGGTAGAATCCGAGTAAGTCACCGGCATGGCAGAATTCACATCAGCACCGTGATCAAGGAGCAGCTCAAAGCGCGATCTCGCCTGATCTTTGTAGTAACCCAAATACCAGTTCATGAGAATCATCGGCCGACCAAACTCATCGCGAGTATTCGCATTTCCGCCTGCCTCCAACATTGAGCGGAGGACGGGCGCCGATGAATGCCCTGCATCCGCCATGGCGAGAGAGTTCGGCTTGTCATTCGTGTAGTTCGGATCCAGGCCGAGAGAAAGCAACGTTCTGACCGCTTCGACTGATTCCGGACGCTGCCACGATTGCCTGACCGCGAAGTTGAGCAGGGTTGTGCCGTCTCTCCCGGGCGCTTGCAAATCCGGCACGCTCCTTGCCGCCGTGCGAATCGCCTCTGGATCGTTCTTTACGATACCTTGCGCGACGGCGAACAGCGCCGGGTGCTCGCCAAAATCCCATCTTCCAGAGTCCAGCTCCGCCTGAAATTGGCGGCGATGTTGCTCGCCCTTTTCCAGCGATATGAAACCAGCAACGAAAAGTAAGACCACTGCGCCAACACCGATGAAAACTACAATGGCGAGCGCGCCAATCGCCCATTTGAATATGGTTCGTCCCTTCACTCTTTCGCCACAGATGAACACAGATCGAACACAGATTACAAGCCTCTGTAACCCCGTAGCCGCTTCCCTATGGAAAGCGCGACTCAAATCAGTTAAAGGCGTCGCCCACCGGGCGACGGCTACAGTAATCCGTGGCCAGTAAAGCTTCAGTGTTCTCGCACGAACTTCTCAATCTCACTTACGACACGATCGAGTTCGTCGATGAGATCCGAGTAATCGCCGTGCTGTCGAAACGCGGTTACAAGGGTTCGGTAATACCAAATAGTGCCGTCCTTTTTTCCACTGAACCGCTCGAACACTTCGAGACCATGTCGTCGAAGCTCAGCCAAAATCGCACGCGTGTTATGCAACTTATCCGACGCTGATACGAGCCGTATCGAACCATCCGAGCTTTTGAGATGGTCGATGTAAGCGCGTTTTCGTTCCAACCACGGTGGCTTTGGCGCCTCGTATGTGTCGGTGCATCCATCAACGATCCTGGCGACGTCATCGCCAAATTTCTCCCGAATATCGCGCAATCGTTCCGCGCCGCCGCAGTCTTCCACCGTATCATGAAGCAACGCGCCGATCGCTTCGGTTTCATTCGCGCCGTACTCGAGCGCGATGGCGGTCACGCCAAGAATATGCGCGACGTACGGAATTCCCGTTTTCTTGCGCATCTGATCACCATGCGCGCGCGTCGCATAAATCAGCGCTTCTTCAAACTTCTCCGATAGCTTCATTCAGGAGCGTAACACAGGCATTTCGCCTGTCGCTTCGGCTCACTGCCCCGGATGCGTCTTCTTGAACCCGTCCTCGTAACCGTGTTCGAACGCGAGATCCCAATCCTGCTTGCTACCCGAGCCGTGCTCCTCGAAATACTTCTGGGCCATCATGTTCAATCCCGCGCGCGCGAGCAATTTTGCGTCGCGTGGCGCTTGTTCTCCCGCTTTCTCGCTGATCCAATACGCCTGCCGTTCCTCTGCTGTACGGCCGTGCTCTCCCCGATGTGTAGAATGCCGTCACACCGCACACGATAAACGCCGCGACTGCCATCATCACAAAAAACCGCACCGGTTTAAATTCCCTGGCCACAAGTTTGGCGTAGCGAATCACAGGCGATTCTTGTGGACAAGACCTATATAGTGAATCCAACACGCCTCGAAATTCGGCGTTAGTGCCAACCTGAGATGCGAAAAATGAAGCGTAACCGTATTCCGTCTTGACGGACGCTGTTGATCGCGGATTCAATAACATTCATCGTAATCCGATGCGTGGAGGCCGAATCACCAGCGAGGAAAAATCGGCGATCAGTACGTACGTGGGTGCCGGCGTCGCTGTACTGCTCGGCGTCGTTGGCATCTATTTCTTCTTTCTGACGCAGAAAGAAAAAAAGGAAACCACGACGTTCGATCCGAACCGGCCCGTACCTACGGACGCTGTTTTGAAGAGCCGGTTAAAGGCCGAGGAATTTGCGGTGGTGCGGGGGAACGGTTCGCAAACACCTTTCCAAAATGAGTTCTGGAATAGCGAGAAGATCGGCATCTACGTGGATATCATTACCGGCGAACCGCTGTTCGCTTCGGTTGACAAGTTCGACGGCCACGTCGGCCTGCCTACGTTCACGAAACCCATTTCGAAAGATGTCCTCATCGAAGTCCCCGACAATACAAATGAGATGCAACGCACCCAGGTGCGCGACAAGCGAAGTAATGCCCGCCTTGGCCATGTCTTTCCCGACCCGAAATCGCCTACCGGCCAGCGATACGTCGTTTACTCTGCCGCCTTCCACTTCGTTCCGCTCGACCAGCTGAAGGATAGAGGTTACGCAGCTTACCTCCCGCTCTTCGACAAAAAATAGGGCAGTGACGGCGGTCTCCGACCATCGAAAACTCCGACGCTCATAGAGCGTCGCTACAAAAAAAAATCGTGGCGAGCCGAATTAGAATCTGTGGCCGCCATTTTCCTGGGCAACTTCGTGGTCGTCGTCGGGTTAAATCGGCAAAACAACAGGAGGAACTCTTCGATCATGGGCAAGAAATGTTTAGTGATAGCATTGGCGGTGTTGGCATTCGGGTTTGGAACTGCTCCGCGCTCGAACGCCGGCACAGATATGATTGAGCCTTACCGCGCTCCCGCGCCCAGTTACAATTATGCGCCGCCACCGCCGCGCCCTGTGTATTATGTTCCTCCTCCGCCAATTCGCTTCGGCGTCGTCATCGGCCCGGGCTATGGCTATTACGGGCCGCGGTATGGATTTTACGGTGCACGCCGTTTCTACGGCCGCCACGCTTACTGGCGCGGGCACCATAATCACTGGCACTAAAGCCGTAGCCACGGCTCTTAGATAGCGGCGCTACAGAAAATTTTCACGCTCCAGCCACGGTACCGTGCGCCTTGACCCCTGCGGGTGCAACTCTAACGGCGGTGCATCAAGGTTGCCTCTTCACGCCTGACTCCGCCAGCCAGGCGGACAGATCGAGTCCGTAAAGACGTTTGAAGAGTTGCCGTTTGTATTCGCTGCTGGAGAGATTCGTGGGCAACGACGCCTTCACCATCGCCAGCGCGGAATCGAACATCTCTGCTCCCATCACAAAACGTTCCGCGGACGACCGCGCCATAATCTGCTCGCGGACCAGTTGTTTGATTTCCTCCGCCGTATCAGTCATACAGGACGCTGTTGTAGCAAATTATTCAGCCCCAGCTCGCGTGTCCAACGAGCTTGCGCGAAACATCCCGCACAATGTCGATCTCGGTTGCCACGCTCTAGACTAAGCCACCGAAGCTTTTGGAAAAGGCGACGTAGAACGCAAAACACGGTGGTCTCAACGGTTCCCCTGCTCTAATTCTGTTTTGATTTCCTGAAATCGCGCTTGCTTCAGTTCTTGATTCAACGCGGGAAGATCGAACTCTAGTAATTTCTGCCACGTGTCCATCATCGGTCCGACTTTTGTCTCAAGAGCGGCAACAGCAGCCTTGGTCGCGGCTGTCGGCGCAGCATCGGCGACTTCGATATCGTTGAACAATTGCCTCGTCGAATCCAAAACGAAGAGCGACGGTGGCGCGCCCGGCCGCGGATGCGGCGGACCAAATTTCATGAGTGTTTGAGCAAAGGTTTCCAGTTTTTGCGTGAGGTCGGGTCGCTCCGCGGCTCGTGCTTTGAGTTTCGTTAGCTGCTCGGCGATGTCGTCGAACTTCTCACCCATCGGTGCCAGCTTGAGCCGCAGTTGATACAATCGCGACGAAAGATCGAACTGTTCCTGAAGATCGGCGGCCGACGCTTTGACGCGCGGATCCATCGCGACCGTCAACGGCTGGGTGAACGTTTTGCCGTCAACCGTGAGCGCAACCGTGTAATCACCCGGCGCAACCCAGGGCGATGTTGCCTGCGGCGCCGTGTTGCGATACGTCGCGGTCATCGGAAACTCCGGTCCCACTTTCGGCACCGGTGTGTAATGCATGTCCCACAGAAAGCGGTGCATGCCTGCTTTTGTGGAGACTGATTGCGGCGGACGAATCCAGTAGCTCGGAATTCTGAGCCGCTTCGGATTCGCCTCGACCGGCTTATCAGTGCTCGAATATTTTCTGACCAACTGACGTTTGCCATCTTTGATCTCGATCGTGACCGGACCACTTGCATCTTTCAAAAGGAAATAATCGATCATCGCGCCGTCTGGCGGATTTTCGCCGGCTGGTTCGTCCGGCGGCAATGGCGTGTCGGTGTTCAGGTTCGCGCGAACGCGCAACGCTGTTTCCGGTTTAAACAGCATGATGTTCGACCGGCGCGGGGGCGCGCCGGCTCCATAGGTGCGCGATGAAGTTGGAGCCGGCCCGCCCTCGGGCCGATCGAATTGCCGAAGCGGCGTGATGTTGTCGAGGATCCAAAATCCGCGGCCATGCGTGGCCACGACGAGATCGTCGCTCTTAACAATTAGATCGCGCACCGAAGTCGCCGGCAGATTCAGTCGCAAGGATTCCCAATTCTCGCCGTCATCGAACGACAGATAAACGCCTTTTTCGGTGCCGGCGAAGAGGAGACCTTTGCATTCCGGATCTTCGCGAACTGCGTTTATGATCTGCCCGGCCGGTATTCCGTTCACGATCTCTTTCCACGTTTTGCCGCTGTCGTGCGTCGCAAAAATGTGCGGCCGCAGATCGTCCATCCGCAACGTGTTGACCGCTGCGTAAGCAGTGTTCGCGTCGAAATGTCCGGCTTCAATTAGCGAAATCTTCTGCCACGCGGAAATATTCGGCGGCGTCGCGTTGCTCCAGGTTTTTCCGGCGTCGGTCGTGAGATGAATCAAACCGTCGTCGGTTCCGCACCAAATCCTGTTCGCGTCGAGCGGTGACGGCGCAACTGTGTAAATCACGCCGCGTCGATGGGCCTGCTTCGTTGCATCCTCCTTGTATTTTCCAATGCTCGCCGGCAGCTCGTAATTTGGTCGCGACAAATCCGGGCTGATCTTTTCCCAGTGATCGCCACGATCGCGCGTTTGCCAAAGCGTGTTTCCAGCGAAAAAAAGCAAATGCGGATCGAGCGGCGAAAAGACAACCGGCTCGGTCCGCAACATCCGAAAATCTTCCGTCGGCACCGGCACCGGAAGAATGTTTTGCGCCTGACCGGTGCGGCGATCGTACCGTGTCAGTTTGCCGCCGATGATGATGTCTGGATCGAGCGGATCGGCAACGACATAACCATATTCCTCAGCCGCGACCGGTCGCCAGTCGCGAAACGTGATCTCGCCGTCGTCGCCGCGGGTTTTGATTCCGACCGAACCGCTTTCCTGCTGGCCGCCGTAAAGCCTATACGGAAACAAGTTGTCCGCGCTGACGTGATACAACTGCGCGGTCGATTGGTTATACCACGAGCTCCAGCTCTTTCCGCCGTTCACGGTGACGATAGCGCCCTGGTCCGAGCCGAGCAGAATGGTGTCGGGATTATTTGGATTGATCCAAATATTTTGATAATCGTCACCGCCGGGCGCGCCGCGCCAGCCATCCCAGGTTTTGCCGCCGTCCGTCGATTTCCAACAAACGATGCTGGCCGAGTAAACGACCTGCGGATTCTTCGGATCGAACCGCACCACCGGCAGATCGCCGCCGCCAATTCCAAGGCCGGGTCGCGGATCATCGGTTGTCCCGTGCCAGGTCTCGCCGCCGTCATCTGAACGATAAAGTTTCGCAATCGTCTTTGTTTTGACTGCGGCGAAGAGTGTTTTCGACGCGCTTGGCGCGATTGCGAGGTTCGCCTGCACAACGTTGGCCGGCAGACCTTTGGTTAATTGGCGCCACGTCTTACCGCCATCGACCGATTTGAAAATGCCGCCGCCGTTGCCGTTGAACACGCCATTTTCCCATGGTCCTTCACGCGATTCCCAAAGCGCAGCGTAAACAATTGCCGGATTGTTGGGATCGATCTGGACATCGCTCGCGCCGACATTCTCATCGCGGTACAACACCTTTTCGAATGTTTTGCCCCCATCGATGGATCTATAAATACCCCGTTCTTCGTTAGGCCCGTACGGATGACCGGCTACGGCAACAAAGATGCGATCCGCATTCTTTGGATCGACCGCCAATTGCGGGATCTGCTGACCATCGCGCAATCCGAGATGCGTCCACGTTTTTCCGGCGTCAGTCGATTTGTAAACGCCATCACCGACTGAAAGATCCGGCCGATGCAATCCTTCACCGCTACCAACGTAAACAATATTCGGATTTGATGGCGCGACTGCGATCGCGCCGACCGATGCCGTTGGCGGATCATCGAAGATCGGCTGCCACGTCCGGCCGTAATCGATTGATTTAAAAACGCCGCCGTTCACCGGCGCCATATAGAAAACGTTCGGCTGTGAGGGCACACCGCAAATCGCGCGTGTCCGTCCGCCCCGGTACGGTCCGACGTTCCGCCAACGCAGGATCGAATCGAACTCTCCCCCGCACGCCGGCCCAGTCGCCAAAGCAACCGCGAACCCAAAGATGAGTGCATTTCGAACCAATCGCATAAGTCGGTCATTTTCTTCTGCGATGAAGAAACCCGCAACAACCTCTCTTATCTGAATCCAGACGGAGGCGGAGCCGCATCAAATCGGAAAGGGAACCGTATGGATTTGATGTCTGCGTTTCGCGCGAGTTGGAAGGTGCGACTCGTCGCTTTCGGGATCGGCATCTTGGTTGCCGCGGCCGTGTTTGGAATCGCGCTCGCTGTCTCCGATGATCTTCGTCTCCTTTATGTCAGCGGCGCATTACTGCTTGCGTTCGCCGCATTTTTGCTGGGTGCACCGGCGCGAGAGGATTGGATCGCCGCTGTTCTGCTTCCTTTCGCATCGGCGTTCTTGTTCGCGTTTTTTGTCCTGCCGCAAACACCTTGTCTTTGGCCCACCCTTCTGTTGTGGGTGGCGATTGTCGTGTGGCTCCTATTCCGAAAGCGATTCTCTGGAATTATCACAATCGCCGGGGCTATGATCCTGATCGCGGCTTCAGCATGGTATTGCGTGTTCTACATTCCGGTGCAGATGCAGCGCGTGTTAACGCACGCGGGCAATGGCGCGGCGCCGCCATTCACTTTGCAACCAATCAGCCAGAGTCCGGTGCCGACTCGCTTTATACCCGGCAAAATTCTCGTGCTCGACTTTTTCGCCACGTGGTGTTCTCCATGTATTGCTGAGCTGCCGGAGCTGGAGCGTGTTCGTGCCGATCTAGAGACCAGGCGCGACATTGAATTCGTGCTGGTTGGAACAAACAAAGGCGGCGATACGCCTGACCGAGTCCGGGCGTTTGCACAGCATCGGCACATCTCGCTGCCGGTCGCGTTTGATCCCGAACAGGCAACGATGCGCGCATTTGGATTGAACGGGTTTCCAAATCTGGTGGTGATCGATCGCACCGGTCATGTGCGATTGATCCACAGCGGCTACAACAGCTCCGAGACGAGCTTCCGCCGTGATCTCACGCAGCTGCTGCAAAATTTGTAACGTCGCTCGACAAACGTCGGCAGCGCACGGGAACCTCGAGCGATTCCGATTTTAAAAAGACAAGAGGAAGCGGGAGAGCAAGATAAAGCTCGCGTCGTTAGACCGGTAATCCCTTGCGCGCGATCAGTTCCATTTGCTCGCAGAATCGATCGAGCTCACTGAGCGTGGTGTAAAGGTTGGGTGTGATGCGAATGCCCTGGAATTCTTCATGCATGATCGGCACAGCGAAGATATGGTGTTTGTCGAACAGATATTTCGTCACGGCCTCAGGATTGGTGCCGTCGATGTGAACATTTGCAATCGCGCACGACTGGTTCGGGTCGAACGAAGTGTTGAACCGAATTTTGGGCACGTCCTTGAGCCGGTTCATCCAGTAACGCGCAAGATAGCGTAACCGCGCTTCCTTGCGCTTGCCGCCTATGCCGTTGTGAAAGACGAGCGCCTCGCCGATAGCAAGCTTCGGCGCGGCTGAGTGGGTGCCGATCTCTTCGAATTTGCGGATGTCGGATGCCTGCTTGGATTCAGCAGCCATGAGCGGCCAGAGTTTTTCGATCTTATCGCGCTTGACGTAAAGCATGCCGGTCCCTTTCGGCGCGTACAGCCATTTGTGCAGACTTGTCCCGAAGTAGTCGCAACCGAGATCGCTCTGCTTGAAATTGAACTGGGCGAAGGAATGCGCGCCGTCGACGATTGTCTCAATCCCGCGGGCCCGCGCCAGGTCGCAGACTGCTTTCACCGGGGTGATTTGGCCGGTGATGTTGATCATGTGCGAGATGAGGATGAGCCGGGTGCGGTCGGTGATTCCTTTTTCGAAGGCGGCGGTGATCTCGTTCAGGTTCTTCGCCGGAATCGGGATCTGAATGAGCTTGAGCTTGAGGTTTTCGCGTTTCTCACGCTGACGCAACGTGGTGAGCATGCGCGGGTAATCCTGAGTGGTGGTGAGAATTTCGTCGCCGGGTTTGAAGTCCATGCCCATGAGCAGAGTCTCGAGCGATTCCGAAGCGTTGCGCGTGATCGCGATTTCCTCGCGATCGCAGCCGAACAACTCAGCCAGGCCCGTGCGAATGGTTTCTGATTGCGGTTCGAGGATTTGCCACATCGTGTAAGCGGTGGCGTCTTCCTGTTCCCAGATGTAACGAACCAGCGCCTCAGTCACGATCCGCGGACTTGGCGAAACGCCGCCGTTATTCAGATTGATGATGCCGCGCGTGACACTGAACGAGTTTTGAATGGTGGCCCAGTAATCTTCGTCCGTCGCCGCTTCTTCTGGCGTGAGATGCGCAACGGTCTTCGACGCTGCTTCGATATTTCTCAGTAACGACGCGACCGTTGCCGAAGAAAGCGCGGCCAGCCCTAGGCTTTTGCCGGTAAGAGAAAGAAAATCGCGTCGCGAACGCAGTTGCACCGCGCTGATTAGAGCGGCCCCGCAGATCGCTTGCAATCATTGTCTTCGAATAACCGCGCAGGTGTAGTGGCGGCTGTGTCAGCCGCAAACGTGTATGCGGTAGGTGTCATTTCAAAGCCTACGAGTTTCTTCGAAAAATGCCTTGACAAAATACGTGAATCACGTAGCGAAGCTTTGATTACGTCATCCGACGCCTCAACGCACTTTCGGCCGGGTAGAAGGATGGTTGAAAGGCTTAACCTTCGCTGAGACACCGCTTGCGCGATCTCCAGATTCACCTGGAGCCTCGAGGGCAACTGAAGTGATGCTGCTGATAGCAGCTTATAAGATGTTCCTCGTTCAGCGCGGATTTGGAGCAGTCAACGTTGAAACAGAAAGGCGTTTATGAAATTCGTTAGTCTCAGAACGAAACGCGCTCACCGAAGCATCGAACTCGATCAACGATCCGGTGCCACCCACGAACGTTTCGCCACTGCAACGGCCGAGCATCGTCAGATTCACACCTACACCGACCTCCGGCAACAGATTCACGACGACCTGCGGATCCAACATCCCGAATGGGTCGAGCCAGATGGCAAATCTCCCAGGTGTGATTCGTACGAGGCGCGCCTCATGGAATTCCTCGCCGGTTTAACGCGAAGACAATCCACCCAGTCCATTGTTGATCCTCATCGTCTTCTAGAACAGGGAGCACATTGATCGACTCAGCAGTCGCGTAATAGCTACGGTAGCAGGGCGTTATTTCGCCGCCTTCTTTTCTCCTTGGCGAGCCGGAGCCTCAGGCGAAGGCTGCCTGGCGAGCGCGAGGCGCTCAGTCTTTTTCCGGCGTCTTGCGCGTCTTTTAGCGTTGTCTCTGCCTTTGCTGTGTCCCATAAACCTCAACTTTCGACCGGTTGTCGTGCCGTAGCAACGGTACGAAACCGAGGACGGCCTGTGCGCGGTTGCTGCTGCCGCGGCGTTCGATTCGGTGCCTGCGGGGCCGCATCTTGAACTGTCTTGATCTCGAACGTGCGAAAAAGAGGGGCCAGATCAATCACGTCGCTCGCGGCTGATCTCAATATGTTCCCAAGATTTGCGGCACCTGACGCGACTTCCACGCGGATCCCGTGCCGGCGCAGCTTGGTGGCGAGATAAGCGAAATCGGCGTCGCCAGTCACAAGAATCACGACATCGGGTCGCATTTCGATCGAAAGCTCGAGCGCATCGATCGCCATCATCACGTCCACGTTCGCCTTGTAATGACCTTCCTCGGCGGGCGCGCCATCTTTGGTGACGACCATGAATCCATTAGAGCGCAGCCAATGGACGAACTTGTTTTTCCTGTCCCGCTCGTCCTGCCAGGCCGGAATCGCCGGCGGGAGTCCGGCATAGACCACCATCTCGATCAGGTCACGCCCGGTGGCTGGCCCGGCCTGAAAATCGCGGAGCTTTAACCAATCAAGCCCGCGTCCCGCTGTTCGCACGGAACTGCCGACGTTCGATTCGTCCACCAGCACCAACACTCGGGAACGAGCACCGTTTTCTTGATCTCTCTTTCGCATATGTCCGGCCGCGCGAAGCAGATCGCCGATCGCATCGGCGGCGCAAACGAAGACTTGTTAGGCTGCTTTTTTCTTCGCCTTCGCCACACGGATCCCTGGAAACTCCACCACCTGCGTCGCTGCATCGGTGGCGCTCTTATTTAGCGTCAATTCAAAACCCAACTTCCCCGCAGCGATCTCTGATAGCGCTATATCAGCGTGGCCCAGTCCAGGAACAAATTCGACCATCGGTCGATGACCGATACAAAGTTGTCGAACGCGTTGGGAGACCATGTTCACCAGGATTTTCGGATTAGGAATAACTTCGGCGGCGGCTTTGACTAGATTTGAATTCATAATTTAGCTCACAATGACGATCAGGCTGACGGAGTTAAATTCCGAACCGGAGTGGGACCCTGATCGCGTTTCGGGGAAATCGCAGCCGAGACGCGGAGTATCGTCCACTATTGCCAGAATACAACTGGCTAGTCTTTGGCCTTTGACGTGCAGCTTCGCGTATTCGACTCTCACCTCTCTGCAACGCAAGCGCTATCTCTTTGTCTGCATCAATCGTCGGGCCGAGGACAACCCGAAAGGAAGCTGCGCGGCCAAGGACTCGGAAGAAGTGTACAGGGCGTTGAAAGAGGAGGTCGCCGCGCGCGGACTCGCCAAACTCGAGGCACGCGTCTGCACATCGAGCTGTCTCGATCAATGCGATACTGGCGTGACGGTTTTAGTCGAACCCGATCACTTTTTCTACGGACGCGTCACGGTCGCCGACGTCCCAGAGATTGTGGACGGGCTCGTTAAGGGTCAACCGGTTAAACGGCTCGTGGGTACCGCCGATCAACACGCAGCCCCTCTCTAGCACATTAGCAGCGTGCGTTGTTCTTCGTGGGAAAAGGCGTCGGTCGCGCGCTGCACTTCGCGCACACGGAAGTCATATCAGCCTGGCAACGTCGAGGCTTGGCACCCTTCTCTCCATTCGCTGAATCAGGCTGGGCAGGGAACCAATCCGGCGGGTTGCCCGATATTCTTGCGTGAAGAGTCCTTTTCGTCGCTCCTGCCGACCACGATGGCCGAAGGTGCTAAGCGCAGCTGCTGTTGGCGGCGCGGCCACACTCTTTCTTTGCTGACTCGCGGTGGAAATCGTGCTGACGAAGTTTTTCGGGGCAACGCTAATCACAACGTGCGTGGTGACGCCACTCTGCTAGCGTGCACTGATATGCGACAACTGGTTTTTGGTTTGGTTCTTGGGTTGGCGTTCTCCGCTTTTGGGCAAACGGTGGCGGATCGGGTAGCAAAGCAGAACGCGCTTTTTGAGGAGTATTATCAAGCCGGGCTTAAGAATTTCCCGGAGCGGGCAACATCGTACGGCGATTACCGTTACAACTCAGAGCTTGGACAGGTTTCGCTCGCAGACATCGCCCGACAACATGCGCAGGCCGATGACTTTCTCGCTCGGTTAAAGGCGATCCCGACCGATGGCATGAGCGACAACGACCTGTTAAGTCATCGCATCCTCGAAAAGCAGCTGGAGCGCGAAGACGTGAACTACGCGCTGAAGAATTACGAGATGCCGGTGAACCAACAGAACGGTGTGCACACTCGCCTGGCCGATTTGCCGAACGCGGTGCCGTTTGATTCCGTCCCGCATTACCAGGATTACATCTCCCGGTTACACCAGATCCCGCGGGTGCTGGAACAGACGACAGAAGTGATGCGGCAGGGTGAGAAGGATCACCTGATGCCGCCCAAGCTCGTTCTCGAAAAGTTGCCCGGCCAATGCGACGGCATCATCGCCGCGAACCCGTTCCTCGGACCGACCAAAAAATTTCCGGCGGAGTTTTCAGAGCAAGACAAGAAACGCCTGACCGACGAGATCACCAAGGCCGTTAACGACGATGTGATTCCCGCCTATCGAAAGTTCGCCGAGTTCCTGCGCACCGAGTACGATCCGAAAGGACGAACCGAGCTTACGATCGAAAGCCTCGCTGACGGGAAACGGCGTTACGCCGAGGCGGTGAAAACGATGACCACCGTCAACGTCCCGCCCGCCGACGTCCATGAGATCGGGCTCAAGGAAGTAGCGCGTATCACCGCCGAGATGACCAAGCTGGCCCAGAGCCAGGGA
This sequence comes from Candidatus Udaeobacter sp., assembly GCA_049791915.1. Taxonomy (GTDB): domain Bacteria; phylum Verrucomicrobiota; class Verrucomicrobiia; order Chthoniobacterales; family UBA10450; genus Udaeobacter. The sequence continues at coordinate 977 of JBARAJ010000022.1, read as the reverse complement.
TACAAAGACCTGGCCAGCTTTCGGGAGGCGGTGAACAACGATCCCAAGTGGAAGCCGACCAGCGAGCAACAGATTCTGGATGACTACAAAAAATACATCCATCAGATGGAGCCGAAGCTGCCGGAACTATTTGGATTGCTGCCGAAGTCGCCAGTCACGGTGGAACCGATCCCTGACTTCGCCAAAGCCGCCGCGACCCATTACGTCCAAGGCACACCTGATGGGAAACGTCCTGGCCGCGTCGTTGTTGCCGTCTCTAATCCCACCAAGCGTACCCTGGTCGACGACGAAGCCATAGCCTATCATGAGGGCGTTCCCGGTCATCACCTGCAAATCAGTATCGCCCAGACGCTGGAAGGCTTGCCCAAGTTTCGACTGCACGGTTTTTTTACCGCGTATGCCGAAGGTTGGGCGCTCTACTCCGAGGTGTTAGGCAAAGAGATCGGTTTTTACCAGGACCCTGTGTCTGATTACGGCCGGTTGAATTCAGAAATGCTTCGCGCCGTCAGGCTGGTGGTCGATACCGGGATTCACGACAAAAACTGGAGCCGCCAGCAGGTGATCGATTACATGCACGCCAACGACATCAACGACGCGCTGGCGCAGACTGAAACGGACCGGTACATCGCCTGGCCCGGGCAAGCGCTGGCATACAAGATGGGTCAGTTAACGATTCTCAAGCTGCGCGATGAAGCGAAGGCCCAATTGGCAGAAAAATTCGATCTCAAAGCATTTCACGACGAAATATTGAACGGCGGCTCGATGCCATTAGACCTGCTGCAAGAAAGAGTAGAAGCGTGGATCAAAAATCAAGCGGCGCAAAACCAACAAACGAAAACCGGAGAGTGAACGTCGAAGTTTTCATATCATTGTTGTAGCCGCTGTCGCTGACTGCGGCCTTCTGCTCAATCGGAGCGATACGCCCTAACGAGAATTAAATTAAATGTCTGCTCAGCTTGCCCGCTGTGGCGGGTGAA
>JBARAJ010000021.1:0-6256 GCA_049791915.1 Candidatus Udaeobacter sp. | reverse complement strand
CAGGATGCTTTGCGCTGTTTCTGCCGGCAGACTCCGCGCTGCCATGGACGCGCGAGGAGCGACTAATTGGACTGGCAATTCTTGATTATGCTTGCGTGACGTATCATTTCGCGGCGCAACATTTCGGAGCACTTTCGCTCTATCGTTCGCGAGCCGAGCGCAGTTCGTGTATTCACACGCGGCGACTGGATCGCTTCTTTGCACTGACCGTAGGCGGTGCGTTCGTTTTCGTCGCAGACATTCTCGCCGGAGCAGTCGCATATCAAGACCAATGGGTCGATCGCTGGTTTCCGGCGTGGATTGTGTCGGCTGAGAATGGAATCCGCGGCGGCGCGATGTTCGCGCTGTTAGGTATTACGGCGATCACATTATTCGCTGAACTGCGCATGCCGCGGTGGTCGTTGCCACGCGTGTTGTACATCGTTGGACTCGCGGTGATGGTTGGTCTGGCTCTTCGTCCAAGGAGTTTGTTTCTGTTTCTGGTGATCTGGACATCGCAGCATTGGATACTTGCTACAGGATTGGCTTCACAGACAGCGTCGGCAGAGTCGGCTCCAACGACTGGTGTCGTTCGCCGATTTTTCCACGGGTTGAATGTGCGACCGTGGGCAGTCGTGCTTTTCCTTATTTCATTGTCGCTCGTGTTTCTCCCCATTTTTGAGGTGGAAGCAAATCGCGAAACCGGCGCGTACTATGGCGACAGAATATTTGGTGCACTTGCGACGCAATTACGAACATCCACGTGGGTGCCTGTGCTACTCGCTCTCGGATTCGCGACAGGATTCATTCATTATTTGCTTGATCGGAGCGTCTATCGAATGTCGGACCCGCAAGTGCGTGCAGCAGCGTCAGGCCTTGTTCGCAATCCCAGCAGAATTTCCCGAAGAGAGTTCACACGCAAACTCGCTCTCCTTCTTGTCGCGATGCTTGTCTCTGTTTCTTCGCTGCACGCTCAGAATGGAACTCCGGCTATGGCATTACAGGCTCCGCCCAAGGCGATCTACACGCCCAAACCTGTTTATCGACCGGAGTGGGCGAAAAAGGGCCTCACAGGGAAGGGAATTGTCCTGGTCACGATCGATCAACAGACCGGCAAAGTTTCCGGAGCGCGAATGCTGCAGAGCACCGGAAACAAACAACTTGATGGCGCTGCGCTTGAAGCATATTCGCAGTGGCGTTTCCAGCCGGGCACAGGTTCGCAGGTCAAGATTCCGATCGAATTTGCGAGTCGGCCAAAACCTCCGGCGCCCAAACGAACAGCGTCGCAGCCGGCAATTCTTTACCCGTTATTGATTCTGCTTGGTTTTGGTGTGGCAGTAATTGCAATGCGGACGAGAAGGAGAAACGCAAGATAATCGCTCCCTTGGTCTCAGGTGGACACGGTGAGTACTTGTTACGCCTCCAAAATGCGGTTTGCTGTTCTTCTTAGCGTTTGCGTGTCACTCGCGATAACATCGCTGTGCAATGGCGGGCAGTTTTCACAGGTCCGTGATTTGCCGACCCTGAAGTTGGGAGCCACTGACCTCGACGCTATTTTGCTGGAGACCCATGCCCTTATTGATGCCGCGAATGGTCCGGAGGATCTCGGTCGGGAGAGTGTCAAGGTTAGTATTTACGGTCAGGACATCGAGATTCCGCACTTGTCGCTTGCGAGCAGCGTCGGATTTCCAAACGAAGTTTTCGGGTTCTCTTACATCTACCAGCAAGCCGATAAACCAATTTCGTCGGTCACGATTGACTTGGGCGATTCGTTACGTCGGGTATCGGTGAGCGGCGAGTCCGCCGATAAGGTCGACGCATTATCGAAACTGCTCGAGAAGGATTTTCGTCGCCGTGCAACTGCTGCTGGTGGCTTGAAATTTCGCCGTGTAGCCGGGATATGCCTTTCGATGTTGTTTTTGACATCGCTTATGATCGGCAGCGCGTATTGCTGGATCAATCGAAACACCAGGGCGTTGGGGATACCGATTTGTTCCGCGCTCGGTTTTTTGCTTCTACTCCTCGTGCCATGGAATAGGTTGCTTCCCGGTTTTGTCCTTTATCAACGCAATTCACCTTTTTTTCTAGTTAGGCATGCGTCTCAGGTTTCTGTGCTCGCACTTGTGGCGATTTTGGCCGGAATTCCGTTGTCGTATTTTCTTGCGCGAAAGCGAAGCAAACGCTCTTAAACAAGAGACACTTGGCGCGAGAGTTTTGGTGCGTCTGTCGTTATCGGAGCGGCGCGCCAATCAGCGCCAGGACGCCGAATAATGTGATCAGCATCGCCATCACGCCGGATATCGAGCACCGATCGCGCCGAGGATCACGCCAATCCACCCAGGGATCGCATCGCCTGCTCACGTCACGGGCGCTGCGGCTTTCACTTCGTCGCTCGCACCTGCGGCGTAGGTCTGAAAGTTCTTGTTGAACAGACCAGCGAGCTTTTTCGCGGCAGCATCGTACGCAGCTTTGTCAGCCCAGCTTTCGCGCGGCTGCAGAATTTCCGCAGGGACGCCGGGGCACTCAATGACGATCTCGAAACCGAATATTGGATCGCGCGCCGTTTTCGCCTTCGCGAGATCGCCGCTGTGAATAGCATCAATGATTGCGCGTGTATTTTTGAGGCTGATCCGTTTGCCGATGCCATAAGCGCCGCCGCCCCACCCGGTGTTAACCAGCCAGACGCGCGCCTTGTGCTTCTGCATTTTTTCGGCAAGCAGTTCCGCGTATTTGCTCGGATGCCAGACGAGAAATGGTCCACCAAAGCAGGGTGAAAATGTTGCCTGGGGCTCGGTCACTCCCATTTCGGTACCCGCGACTTTGGCGGTGTAGCCGCTAATGAAATGATACATCGCATGCGCGGGCGAGAGTGCGCTGACGGGCGGCAGGACGCCGAAGGCATCACAAGTGAGAAAGATTATGTCGATCGGATGGCCCGCCACGCAGGGGATCTTCGCGTTCTGAATAAATTCGATCGGATAGGCTCCACGAGTGTTCTCCGTAATGCTTGTGTCGGTGTAATCGACATCGCGATCGTCATCGAGCACAACGTTCTCGAGTACCGCGCCGAAACGCAACGCCTGAAAGATGTCCGGCTCGTTTTCTGGCGTGAGGTTGATCGCCTTCGCGTAGCAGCCGCCTTCGATGTTGAAAATGCCGTCATCGCTCCAAACATGCTCGTCGTCGCCAATAAGATGACGCTTCGGATCTGCCGAAAGCGTGGTTTTCCCGGTGCCGCTAAGACCGAAGAGCAGCGAGGAAGCACCCGTCTTTTTATCTGCAGTGGCCGAGCAATGCATCGAAAGCAAACCGCGCTTTGGCACAAAGTAATTGGCCACGGTAAAGACACCTTTCTTCATCTCGCCAGCGTATTCGGTGCCGAGGATAACAAGTTCCTTATTCTCGAGGCTGAGATCGATACTGGTGGTCGAGCCCATCCCGGTCGTTAGGCGATTCGCCGGAAACGCGCCTGCGTTGTAGATGACGAGGTCCGGTGTCCCAAAGCTGGCGAGTTCCTCATGCGTCGGACGGATGAGCATGGTGTGCATGAAGAGCGCGTGATACGGTCGCGAACAAATCACTCGGACTTTGATGCGATATTTCGGATCCCAGCCCGCGAAGCCGTCAAAACAGTAAAGCCGTTCGCGCGTGTTGAGGTAGTCGAGCGCGCGCTGGCGGTTGATTTGGAACGTGCGCTCGTCGCACGGGATATTCACCGGTCCCCACCAGACGTCTTTTTTGGAATCAGGATGTTCAACCACGCGCTTGTCCTTCGGCGAGCGTCCCGTCTTAATGCCGGAGTACGCCACGAGCGCACCGTTCTCGGCGATGCTTGCGTCTTTCTCGTGACGAATCGCGTGCTCGTAGAGCGCGCTCGGCGGGAGGTTGCGGTGAACCTCGGTAACAGCGAGACCATGTTGGTTAAGAGTAAATGAAATGGGATTCGTCGTATTCATTGGTATCGAGTTGCAGATTCACATAATTTGACCGGAAAGACTCCGATTATCCAATCGGACTAAAGTCCCAGAGAATACGATTGAATCGGATTTTAGAGGGCTAACGCCAAATGTCCGATAAGACTGCGTGAACCTACGTCGCCTTCTGAGCAGAGAGCCAGGCGCCGCGGTTTTCGCGGATGAGCGCGATGCATTCATCCATTGTGTTTACGCAATGCGGAATTTTAAAATCGATCTCGCTGGCGAGTTCGTTGCCTTTCTGGAGCATCGAGTGGCGTCCCCATTCGACGAGCTCGGCCCACATTTTTCCCACAAGAATGAGAGGCGTGTTGTAAAGCTTGCGGACTTGAAGCAGTTGCCATGCGAGCGACAACTCCAACAGGGTTCCGATACCACCGGGAACGACTACGAACGCGTCGGAGATGATCATAAAATGGTGTAGTCGCGAAAAGAAGGTGCGATGTTCGTAGGCCTGACCGACGAACGGGTTGATCTCCTGCTCGAACGGCAACTCCACGCGGATGCCCACGGAGCGATGCGTTGCCTTCTCGATCGACTGCGCGCCTTCGTTCGCGGCTTGCATCAGACCGGGGCCGCCGCCGCTGATGATATCGCAACCCATCCTCGTTAATTCGGCGGCGAGTTGTTTCACTCCATCGTACGCAGGCGTACCGGGTTTGAGCCGCGCAGAACCGAAGATAGTCACGCGATAATTTTGACGGGTAGTACGGCGAAACCGCGTCAACTCATTGACGACTTCCCACAGGCCGGTCACTGCGCGCTCAAGAAGTTCGGTAGCCGCATCTTCGTCACTGAGACGAACGACGTCCGATTGTCCAAAGGAGGTCTTTTCTTTACTCATGTCGTGCTTGGAAAAATTGGAACGTCAGAACAGAACACCGCGATACGGCAGCCGTTCATTCGGCTGGGCGGTGCCCTCAACGCTTTCCCCGGATCATTTCGCTCATCATCTTCCGGCCCGTGGCTTGCAGTGGTCCCATGCCACTCCCCGGCAGGAACCACATGCCCTTATCTTGATCGCGGCAGTAAACGATGTTGACGCCGTCGCTCATAACTGCGTGATGAAAAGTGGCGCCGGAATTCTCAGCAATGAAGCCGAAGAACTTCTCCCGCCACGGATCGTCTGCGTAACGAAAGATTTCGTTTCCGAGCGCCTTAAGTTCTTCGACGCTCATTGTACGAATTGAGTTTGCAACGGCCTTGCGCCGCTCTTTATCCAGGTTCTCAAGGTCAAATTTTTCGAATGGCATAGAATTTATATCTTTTAGTTAAACAGCCTGACTCGCGCTACTACCTTCATTATTCTTCATTGATCGAGACGGTTCGCCTGTTGGACTTTCGTCTTACGAAGGCCCTCAGCTTTTCTCCGCATCGAGGCGCATCAATTCGATCCGATAATTGGCTTTCGGGTTTCGCGGAGATGGACCGGCGACAAGCATGACCTGTTCTGCGATCATTCCGTTCTCGCGCAGCCAGCGAGCAATCCATTCGCGCCAGTCATCCGGTTCCTCAGCGAGATTGATCGGATACACCCCGTAGGAAAACGCGAGATTCTGACAAGCAGCGCAATCTGAACCTGGTGCGATAATCCAGACCGGCGGTTTGAAACGCGAAATCGCGCGCGCGATGTTGCCGCCGCGCGTTGGCACGAGCACCAGATCGCATGGAACCGTATAAAGTGCGTGCTCGACCAGGGAAGCCATCCGATCGCTGCCAATCGTTGCTGCCTTCCGCTGCACGAATTCGCGTTGAGCCGCAAAGCTCCTCGGCGGCCGATGTGTTTCGGTGAACGCGGCGATCGTCGCGAGCATCGTCACTGATTCCTCGGGAAACTTGCCCACTGCTGATTCGCCCGAGAGCATGACGCAATCGGTGCCGTCAAGAATTGCGTTGGCGACGTCTGTCGCCTCTGCGCGCGTAGGCAGACGGCTCAAAATCATCGATTCCAGCATCTGCGTAGCAGTGATCGCTGGTTTTCCGGCGAGGTTAGCCTTGGCAATGAGATGCTTCTGTGTGTAGGCGATTTCCTCAATCGGCACCTCCACACCAAGATCGCCCCGCGCGACCATGATACCATCCGCTGCTGCGAGAATTTCGTCGAAATGCACAAGAGCATCGGCGCGCTCGATCTTTGCAATGATGAAAGGCTGTCCGCCAATTTTTGCCGCTGCCGCGCGCACAGCCTCGATGTCCGCGGCGCGTTCAACGAACGACTGGCTCACCACGTCAACGCCTTCTCTAAGCGCAAACTCAAGGAACGCGCGGTCGTTTTCAGTAAACGCGCAGATGCCAAGATCGAT
>JBARAJ010000020.1:0-10720 GCA_049791915.1 Candidatus Udaeobacter sp. | reverse complement strand
CGCATCACGATTACGAACATGGTTTTCCGTTGATTCGCAGCCTGCGAGTATTAGCCCAACGATCAACAGCAATATTGTTTTCATTTGTGCTTTCTATGTTGATTGTGGACGGATCATCTGTCATCCGGCAATCAAAAACAATTCTAGCGCGATCCTGCGCTGCGTTGACTCGCCTGCTTACGTGTGCGTGTGCGCGTGTAGTCGCGTTATCGCGGAGGCCCAAAGGTGAGATATTCCGGGCGGTTGAGCCCGGACGCAAAAACGATCTCCGTGCCTCCCGTCGTAAACTCCAAGATATCACCCCCTGTATCCCGAATGGTTTCCGTTACGAAGAGATTACCCGCCGCGTCAAACGCCATGCCATGAGGATTGTTAAGACCGGTAGCGAACGTGCTCTCCATGCCGGTGGGAGTGAACACAAGAATTGCATCGTTTGGCCGGTTGTTCAGCGTAGACACAAAGAGATTGCCGCTGGAGTCAAAGGCCAAGCCGGCGGGAACTTGCGTGGATGTGAAGGCGCTTGGTCCAACGAAGACTGTGCGCGTCCCATCAGGTGCGAATTTATAGATCGTTACATCAAAAGCATCGGCGGCGTAGAGATTGCCTGCACCGTCAAAAGCCAGGCCGAAGGTTTGGCCAGGAGTCGCGCCGAAGACTGTGCGCGTTCCATCAGGCGCGAATTTGTAGATGATACCCGCCAGAGCGGGGCTGTTGTCCTCTAAGGCGACGGCGTAAACGTTGCCTGCGGTGTCCGTGACCAACCCCTCTATGAAACTCAGCGCTGCATTACCAAGGACACTTTGATGTCCGTTTGGCGGGAATTTCAAGACCCGGGCATGGTCATTCACTTTAGAATCGGTGCTGGCGACAAAGAAATTGCCGCTGTTGTCGAAGGCGACTCCCCGAGGGAAGGGAGCAGTGGCAAAGGTTTGCTGCACTCCCGTCGGCGTATATTCGGAGATTGAACCGCCGGAATTGGTCAAGGGACCCTGCAGGGAAACATACAGGTTCTGGGCGCGAGCGGTTATTGCTAACCCGAAGATCATGCCAAGGTTAAGCAATGTGTTTCGGAGAATTTTTGTTTTCATAAGATGTCCTTCCTTTGTTGAACTGAAGCCGCAAATCATTTTAACCCAATGAAACCGACCCTGAAGCGATTTGGTAAACATAGTGATTCATTAGTTCCTACAGGAAACAAGAGGGGAAGTTCCCAACAAAAGAGCGCAATCGGCAAAACAGAAAATAGCAGTCTGAATTGTCGCGACCTTACTTGTTCCGAATGAGCTAACGAGATTAGACGACATCAATTTTAGCGCGATCCTGTGGAGCGGGCGGGGCGTTTTCAAATCGCGAACCGCGCCGATAGACCGACGGTGGATAAAGTTGGATGAACCATTGACGGTTGAACGCGATCTATCCCGATTTCTTTATCCACCGTTTTATCCACCGATGGAATTTCTTCGGCATCATTTGAGCGCGAGTGAGATGATGCGTTTTTCTCGATTTACCTTACGTTGAGCACGTCAGCGCGAGTCAGGATAATGTGAGAAAATCAGCTGGGAATCGGTGTAAACGAGACGCTCTACCACTGAGCTAACCGCCCTGAAACTTTTTCGCGCGCCAGAGTTTACGCGTGAATTCAGAATTCGCATCCGAAGTGTGACCCCACCCGTTTTGCCCCCCTGATGATTTTCGGAGAGTCCACTTCTGTCCAGAAAAGCCAGAGCTGAACGATGTGAGAATCGATGCATGTGTCATCTCAAAGCGCTCAACTGCGAGCGAAAAGTATCCGGGTGGAGCGGGATTCATCAAGCGAAAGGGCGAGAACTGTCCAATTCCCCTTCCCAAATGCCGAATAATTCGGCACAATTCTCCCATGACTCCGCTTTTATCGGGCGATTGCGAGGGAAGCGACCGGATTAGACGGAAAAATTCCATCTATATCTCGTTAGGTCCGATCAGATGACTGTTACACTCCGCGAAGTGACCCAGGAAGATCTGCCGATTTTTTTTGAACATCAGCTGGATGCCGAGGCGACGCGTATGGCGGCGTTCCCAAGCCGCGACCGCGACGCCTTTATGACGCACTGGGCCAGAATCATGAGTAAGGAGACCAACGAGACGGGAATCCTAAACACCATCCTCGCGGACGACACCGTGGCTGGCAACGTCGTCTATTGGGAAGCGGCGGGGGAGCCGAACATCGCCTACTGGCTCGGCAAGACACATTGGGGGAAGGGGATTGCTAGTGCGGCCCTGGCCCAATTCTTGACCAAGATAGAGGCGCGACCAGTTTACGCGCATGTGGCAAAGCACAATTTCGCTTCGATACGTGTCTTACAAAAATGCGGATTCCAACTTGCACCAGAGGATATGTGCGATGGCGAAGAACTTGTTATGGAGCTGCGCTCCGATCGTTGCGCCACGGCCGACAATAAACCCACAAAGACCTAACCCCTATGAAGGGTGTCAAAGGTAAGTTTTAAGATGGTGGTTACATAGGCTTGTTAGGTTTGCGGTTGGTGGTGATTTCGGAACGCTTCCGCTTCCACTGCTCGCTTTTCGGTTCTTCAGGGGCTGTTCTCTCTGAAACACAAAACCGCGGAGGAGATGCGAGGGCGCGTTGCCATTAACCTTCTTCGCGGCTTTTGTTTTCGCGACTTCGAGCAATCCCATCCATCTTGTTTTACGCCCGGGGAGGTGGAAAGTTTGCGTTGTGAAATCACTGTTCGCTGTGTCGGTGCTTGCGTCTGCGGGTTTGACGGCGATGTCCAACAAAGGGACATGAAAAAGACGTTTCTTCTCCTTTTCCTGGCCTTGGTTGCGAGGGCTTATGCCGCCCAAAGCGATCTCTCTCCTCTTTACACAGTCATTGTCGATTCTCACCGCTGCCTGGTTTTGGAACCGGACCATTTGCCCCAGAGTGCGCCTCTCGTCGTTTTGCTCCATGGAGCTCACGGCTCAGCCACGAGCCTTATTTACTTTTGGTCCGAACTGCATCTACCGCCCGGCCGGGTCGTATGGCCGGACGGCCGTCTTTTCCTCGTCGAGGGGAAGGGGTTTGGCTGGTATCACAAGGAGAATCAAAGCGATATCGTCCAAAGCCGCGACTATCTCTTGAAACTGGTCCAGCGGTTAGGCCCGAAAAGGCCGGTGATCTTTGCTGGATTTTCTCAAGGCGGAGTCATGTCCATCGTAACGGGGCTTCATTGCCCGAACAAGGTCCTCGCCATCGTTTCCATGAGCGGCTATGTCCCGAATCCGGCGGAAAATCTGAGAGACCTTAAAGCGCCAAGATCGGTTCCGATCTTGATGGTACATGGGCAAATGGACGAAACCATCCCCATAGCCGACGCCCGTTTTGGAGAGACAAGGTTGAATGCCCAAGGCTATCACCCGGTCTTCAAGACCCTTTCCATGGGACATAGGATCTCCCAAGAGTCTTTAAATAGTGTTCGTGATTTTTTAGCCCAGGTCCTGCGGAAGAACTAGCGGGTCAGAAGAAAGATCTGACGGGTGCGGAGGACTACGGTAAGAGGAAGAAGGCGGCCTACAGCCATGAAGGACAACCTTGAGCGACTTAGGCGACTTGGCGTTGAGGCAATCGAGGACTGAGTCCGGCTCGCATGACAATGAAAGGAGACAAATGAACAAATACCTTCCGGAAATCCCCTTATGGCTGTTCGTCATCAATCTGGGTATCGCATACGGTGCTGGCCTCTATGAAAAGAGGATCATTCTTCCCCAGTGGTTCAGCAAGTCGGCCGAATCCGGACTCCGAGTGAACAGTGAGGCCATGCGCCAAACCAACACGGGACTGAGATTTTGGGCTTATGTCACTCGCGGCGGTTGATGCTGGAAGCACTACGAACATTGTCATTGCCGCGGTGAGCACCATCTACCAGTCTATGACGCCAACGGCCCCATTCCGAAATAAGTTCAGCGTGTTTGCCACGACACCCTGCCGTGGTTTATCTCTGTTTCGTTAGCCCGCTGCAGGAGCCCGTAATGCGACCCCTTCGGTATTCCATCAACGTCACATTGGACGGGTGCTGCGATCATCGTGAAGGCGTCCCGGACGAAGACTTGCATCGTCACGCAGTCGAGAACCTCAACCGGGCCGATGCCCTCCTTTTTGGCCGGGTGACTTATGAAATGATGGAGGCAGCGTTTCGGCCGGCGTGGACGGGAGAGATGCCCGATTGGATGGAACCCTTCCGCCGTACGATCGACGCGGCAAAGAAGTACGTCGTGTCGAGCACCCTGGATCGGGTCGATTGGAACGCGGAGCTCGTGCGCGGGGATCTGGGGAAAGCCGTTCAGCAGCTCAAGCGGGAGTCGGGTAAGGGACTGTTCACGGGAGGCGTGAAGCTCCCGATGGCGTTGGCGGAGCTGGGATTGATCGATGAGTACGAGTTCGTGGTGCACCCCAGCCTAGCGGGCCACGGGCCGACGTTGTTCGCGGGGCTATCGAAGCGTATCGACTTGAAGCTCGTGAGCCGGCTAGAGTTCGGCTCGGGGGCGGTGGCGATGCGGTATGAGCCGAGAAGGTAGCCATCGGGACTGAAGTCTACGTTCTCCCACGGAATACATTCGGCGTGTTTGCCACGACACCCTGCCGTGGCTTATCTCTTGCTCGTTGGACCACAGACCGATGCAAATTGAATATCTGGCTGACTATCCTGCGCACATTTCAGAGCTGGCACGACTTCATTTTGAGGAATGGAGCTACTTATATCCAGGAGAATCGTTGGAGGGCCGGACAGCAAGACTTCGCAGTAGCTGTGGTCGCAACGCAATTCCGAGTGTAGTCGTTGCGTTAGAGGATGAGGAGTTGCTGGGCTCGGCTATGCTCGAAGCCCATGACATGGATTCGCGCCCACAGCTTACGCCGTGGCTCGCCGGAGTTTTTGTCAAACCACAGTGCCGGGGAAAGGAATAGGCTCCGCGCTGGTAAGACGCATCGAGGCTGAGGCCCGCTCACTCGGGGTTTCCACCTTGTATCTCTATACTCCGCACACAGAGTCTCTATACGAGCGTTTGGGTTGGTCGGTGACTGAGCGTTGCGAATATCGCAACACCAATGTCGTGGTTATGTCAAAAGAGTTGGCCTGCGTTTACGATGAAGCGGGCAACGTGATCGAGACGCACGAGCACGCGGGCGAGTTCAAAGGAACGTGAGCGACCGAAACAAAAAAGCCGCCACGCGGTGAAGCGTGACGCCTGATTGTGAAATGCTGCTGCTTAGGGGTTGTTGACCACTTTCGGCGCAGGTTTGCTCGCTTCAAGCTGTGCGCTCACCCTCGGTAGGCCTGCAGTGAGACGCCAAACGCCAGTCAACGTCTCGTGCAGTGCTACGGTAGCGCCCAAACGATTAGCGTTGCTGTGTTGTCGTCCACCGCAGCGAAGACCGACTCCTGTGCATTAGAGTTGACTGCTAACCCAAATGCACCGCCCTGTGCGAAGTCGATAGAGAGTTGCGAAACAAACTGGCCTTGCTTCGTGAACTCGACGTACTCGCTAGGCAGCCGCGGGTTGGAGTTAATCACGTCGCTGTTGGAAACGATCAAATGACCATTTGGAGCCGTTGCCATGGCGAGCGGACCGTGCAGGTGAACAGCATCTGAGTAAACAAGCGTGCCTTTGCCTCCGCTGCTGTTTCTCATTCTTGGGTTTTGAATTGAAAACACGGCATTGTCTGCTGTGGATGACACATAAAGCAGATCCGTGGTTGAATCGTAAACCAAGCCGGTAGGCCCGACTTCAAAGGCAGCCGGATCACCCCTGTGCGCGTACCCTGATGCGATCACAGTCGTGCTCGTTACCGTTACGCCAGTTGAAGACACATCGAGGTTCAAGCGCACTACATCTCCCGAGAGCACCATTGAGACAAAGGCGATCGCCTGATTACCGTCGTCAATAGCGGTCATATCCCAAGGCCCCTTAATGAGTGGACCGCTAATCGCACTGACTAAATGGCCTTGATTGTTAATGACCAGAAGGGAACCCGGCATGGCCGTTGCAGATGTACCATCTATTGAAGGCACATTTCCAACAATCACAAAGCCGCGCTGCAGTATTGCCAGTGCTGTTGAGAGACCAAGACCGGTTGATCCCTCTGGATGTGGCGGCCCAGCAAAAAAAACAAAGGGTTGGCCGGTTGAGGAAACACGCACGATGGTGGTGCCCGTTCCCTGCAGGTTCATATTGTTATTGAAATTTGAGACCAGAGTTTGCCTGGGTCGTAAAGGCCCGGTACCGCTTTGGAACCCTTGCGGCACAAAAGCAACGCCATAGGGATTCAAGTCTCCATTCGGCGGCACGGTGGAATAAATGTGCATTTGCGGGGGCAAGAAGCCATCGGCGTCCGCTAATGGCACTCCGCTAAAAACTGCGAAGAGCGCAATTCCTGCGGACAGAAGCGTGGTAATCCGGTTTTTGATCGTACGCGTAGTTTTGTGGTTTCTTACGTAAGCTGACACATTGTGATTCATAGGATTTCCTCCTTCTCCACATTCGGACCGAACCGCGTCCGGCCGAAGATGCGTTGAAACGTCGGATGACGTAATCAAGAGGCTTTTACTATCAGCGCGGCGATCTGTATAGTCAGGTGTCGCCTAATTTTCATGCAGGGCCTCACCCTAGACACCGCCACAACTGAAAGAGATTCATCGTTTTGGGCCGACCGTCGCCGCGATGTGCGTCGACAATACTGTTTTCAGTTGGACGCACGCAAAGTTCCCTTTTCGCGTGAAATCAGACGGAAAATTAAAAGCTGCTTGGGAGATTCATCCGGTGATGAAAATAGCAGTCAACTACTGAGGGAAGCGCCTTTTTGCTTTGGCATTTTTCTTCCGACGACAAGATCGACAACAGCCCGGGGCAATTCTCGCGCTCTGCTGGACTGTCCATGTCAAGGTTAAGGTTCATCGCCTCCGCCACTGTTTTAGCGTAAGCAACGCCCTGCTGCTCAGCCAATCGCACCCAGCGTTCATCGGCCGTAAAGTGAAACTGGTCTATGCCAAAACCACTAAGTGGCTCTTGTCAGGCCCACTCCAGCTCCAGAAATTTGCTCCGTAAGCAGCCATTGGCCATGTCTCACCAAATCCTCACCTACACCGAGCTCCGGAAACAGATTCACGACGATCTGCGGATCCAACATCCCGAATGGGTCGAACCAAATGGCGGATGTCCCAAGTGTGATTCTTACGAGTCACGCCTTACGGAACTACTCGAAAATTTCACACGAACCGGATCCGACGAATCTATCGCCGCTGTTCATCGCATCCTCGAACAGGGACTAAACTGATTCGACTGCGCCGAGGGACTCCAAGCATTCTAGCGGCCTGGTGCGTTGAGGCTCCCGAACGATTCCGCTTCCTGAATGCCGGATAATTCGGCACAATTCGCGCCGTGCAGCCTTTTAATCGGTTTCCCCTCGCAACGGCAGGAACTAGATTGAAGATGCAGTCTAATCCTCGTTAGATTTGCACCAATCCGAAATGATGAATTCGTTCAGTTATCTCTCGATTCTGATCTCGATTGTCCTGGCGTTGGGGATGACCCGGGTTTTGCGTGGTGTTGGCGAAATGCTTCAGGCGCGTTCGCATCATCATTTCTATTGGGTCCACGCGGTCTGGGTCGTGAACCTTTTCGTTTTCCTAGTCATCGCATGGTGGGTTTTCTATCGATGGCGCAACCAAGAACCGTGGACGTTTTTCCTTTTCGTCTTCGTTCTGATCTCACCCACGATCTTGTTTCTTGCTTCGCTCCTGCTTTTCCCGCGAGAAGGCATTCCCGACGAATTCCTAAATTACAAAACGCACTTTTACGCGAATCATCGCGCGTTCTTCATCATCATGGCACTCTACGGTCCGGTCGATCTTGCTGATACCGTTCTCAAGGGCGTCCATCATTTGTTCGATCTCGGTCCCGCCTACCTGATCAGTTGGACACTTTACTCGACCGGACTAATCATCGCTGCGATCACACGCAACGAGCGTTATCATCAATTCTATTCGCTCTTCTTTTTTGCTCAGACGGTCACGTTCAGCTTCGTGCTCTTTCGCAGACTTACGTAGGCCATCAAAAGTAAGGTTGATTGAAACGGGTCGCCCGAATCTAACCAATCGCTGGAGCCAACCGCTGGCGGACCCCGCAAAGATCATCGCGGCGTCGATCTAATCTCAGATGCGCTGCCATTCGGTCGGCTCTGGTATGACGGACCGAACGCCGCAGGCAATGCCATAGGCTACGCCAGCCAGTACAGCAGATCACAGTATCATGTGATCTTTCGCATTTTCCCCCGGCGACAAGATCGAGATTGTTGGTGTGAAGCAACTTCGATTTCCGCTACGTGCTAAAACCGCGCACATCGCGTCGATGCATTGCCGTCCCGCCCCGTTGAACGTACGACGCTCTCATTTCGCACGCCTGACGCGATTACGGCGCTGCGCTGACGTTTTTGTGCTTCACGTCGCAACGACGAGATGATATGCCGTGCCGCGAATGATTCCCCGGTCCATTCCAAAGATTCTCGCCGCGTTGACAATGCTCTGCGTCGCCTCAATCGCCTTAGCCAAAGATAATTTCATTGATGGGCAAGTCGTTATCGTCACTGGCCATGAAAGCGTCAAACTCGGACTAGTCACGGTCGCGGCGTATCGTCCAGATGAGTTCGCGAGTGCAGCCGCGTCGACCCAATCCCGGATCGAATCTGAACGCCCAAAGCTAGACGCTGTACGCGTGATCGCGGTTCAGATGGCTGCGGTCGCATCGGAATTGGAACGGGCTGTAACGACAGCAGACATCAGGGCTTTTAAGTCCGACGACTGGTCCACACTATTTAGTGACTGCACCAAGATTGAAATGAACACCAACAGGCTTTCGCACCGCGTCACGTGGCGTGCCGACTATCTAAATTCAGGCGCACCGTACTTTAAAAATCTTCCGCACCCCATCGCATCGGTGAAAACTGACGCAGACGGCAAATTCAAACTCGAACTGCCTTCTTCAACAGACCAAGTGATTGTCGTCGCAAGCGCGACCCAGCACGTGCCAACAGGCGAACGCGAAAACTACTTTTGGGCGGTAAAAGTGACGCCGCCTGCAACTGTGACGCTCTCAAACGATAACCTCACGGATTCTGGTGCGACCGACTCCGTTCTGCAAACGTTACACCTCCTGACATCACGGCCTGAGATGGTCGACGGCATACTCACTGAAACGCCCTACGAACAAGACACCGCCGACAAACTGAAAGACGAACTACGAAAGCTGAAATCTGATGCTGACAAACTGAAACACGATCTTTTAGTCAGTGCGGGGACTAAAAGTGCGAATTGAGCGTTGTGCTGTCTGCCGTCTAACATCAAATTATTTTGCAGTTTTAGACGGCTTCCGCTCACGCGCTGCGGTTGTCCTATCGCATCTGGCTAAGCGAATCGCCAATTCTAGTTCCACAAACGCCGTCAACTTTTCATCCGCTCGCACAACGAAACGCTTTCCGTCGCCGCGATGCGCGTCTGTGCGTTCAACGGTCGTTCTCGACCACCTGCGTCGCAGGTTTACTCGCTTCAAGCTGTGCGCTCACTTTCTGGATTTGCGCTGCCTGCTGTTCTAAACACGCCGTCTACAGCCTCCCATTCCTTTCTGTTGCTGGGCGGCGCGGACCTACCAGCCGTCCCCACTGCCTGCACCGCCCGAGCGCCCACCGCGACGGCAGAGCGCGGTCACGGGATCCGCACGAACCCGTGCACGCCGATGCCGCTTGCATCGATAAAAGCTCCTGTGATGACGCCACCCGCGTTCCGACCCGATCTCTGCGGCCGGATGAATAATCCAGCCTAAGGCACGAAGATGAAGCCGTGGCCGTGGTGATTACCGAGAAAGTTTCCGTCGTTTGGGCCGACGTAAACGCCTGCTACAAGGCCCCCTGGAGTGATGCCAACAGTCAGCGTACCTTGAAAGTCACCTGTACCGGCGCCGGGGGCGTCGAGTAGGGTCACAGTGCCGTCCGAAGTCCGCAAAAAACCGCGATAGACATCGTGGCCGTCATTGAGTAATCCCGTAACCGTCCCGGCGGGGTTGATGCCTGTGGGGGACGAGTAGATACAACAAGGCGGATAATCAGCTGCATCGAATGTTGTGTACTGACCGTTTCTCGACAGCAGGAAGACGCGGTAGTTGCTCGTGTTTGGTTGAAAGTAGGTGCCCGCGATCTCGCCTCCAGGAGTGATGCTTAAGGCAGCGCCGCTGCCCAAACTGAATGGGTCATCTTGGCCGGTCAGGCCGCCAGGGCCAGTCACTTCCGTGAACCTGCCCTCGCTGTCCCGCAGAAAGCCGAGACTGTTGAAGTCTGCGTCGAAGTAGACTCCTAAAATCACCCCGTCAGAAGTGATTGTGGAGGGGAAGCTGCCGTTGACAGCGCCCGGTGGGTCGAATGTAGTCAAGGCTCCGTTGGGCTCCCTTAGGAAGCAGTGCTGGATGAAATTCACGTCGAAATAGGCCCCGGCAACCTCACGTCTCTCATTGATGGCCATCGGGCCGAAGACGAAGTCAACGTCCGACACATCGAAGGTGACGAAGGAGCCGTTGGCAGCGCGGATGAAACCGTGGAACCCGGAGCCGATATTGTCACCATAGCCACCTGTGATAGCACCACTGTTGTTGATGCTGGAGGGAGAGGTGCCGTTAACTGCGCCAGGGACGTCGAAGGTGA
>JBARAJ010000019.1:0-2181 GCA_049791915.1 Candidatus Udaeobacter sp. | reverse complement strand
ATAAACTCTGGGTCGGTTTTTTCATTGAGAGTGATCCGATCAACCGTCAGCCGCAAGGTCCCGGATCACGTACCTTGCTCTCATTAGGCCGCGGCGCGCTTGCCGGACTCGTTGGCGGATTGGTTTTTTGGCCGCAGATTGTCGCGGTTGACGGCCTGCACTGGATTGCCCTCTTAGCCGGTGGAACCTCGTCCACGCTCGGCTTGTTCGTTCACCTTGCGATCAGCATTGTCATCGGTGCCGGCTACGGCATTTTGTTCGAACGCGAATCGCCCGATTGGGGCGCCGCCATCGGTTGGGGGATGCTTTACGGAATCACCTGGTGGTTCATCGGCACACTAACATTGTTCCCGATCTGGCTAGGTGCTTCGTTCACCTGGACTGCCGCCGCTGCGGCCGGCGCTCTGTCGTCGCTGCTCGGTCACCTTCTTTATGGCGCAGTCACGGCTTCCGTTTATCTCTTACTCGAACGTCGTCATCAGGATTGGATGCGCCTCGATCCGCGCTTTGCTGCACACGAAGCGCGCCGGCAACGGCCAATCGGCACACCAGCTCCTGCGCTCTGGTTCTTTGCCCTGGGGCTCGGCGTTCTTCTTCCTATTCTGTTAAGTTGAGGTCTCGAACCGTAATCTAATCCTCGAAAACTGGCGCTTGTTAGGTCTTACGTGAAAAATTCTTCTCCGTTCGGCCGTAGGTCGAGTTCCAATGTCCAAGCAGACCGCGGTTGATTGGCAAGGTACCAATACGCCTCTGCGATTTCGTCGGGATCGAGGTGAGTGCGAGTTTCATTGCCAGTTGCGCGGCCGGTTTGGTCCGAAGCAATGATGCCATCGACCAGGACATGGGCGACGTGGATACCTTTCGGCCAAAGCTCGCGTGCGGCTGACTGCACGAAGCCGCGCAAAGCAAATTTCGCGCTGCTAAAAGCGAGCCGACCGCCTCCGCGCACGCTCGAGGTCGCGCCGGTAAAGAGCATCGCGCCTGCGCCGGCTTCGATCATATCGGGCGCGGTCTCGCGTGCGCAGATGAACGCGCCAAGAGCTGTCGCGCGCCAGGATTGCTCAAACTGTTTAGGAGTTGTGTCAATGACTCCGTTGCCACCCGCGGAACTCGCGTTGTGGATCAACACGCTAATTACACCGAGTTCCTTCCGCACTTCTTTAATGGCGGAAGTGATGTCCGCGGGCTTAGTGACATCCGCCGTTACTGGCAGCGCGGAAGGCAGCTCCTTTGCGAGCTGGTCAATGAAATGTGGTGAGCGTGCGATCAACGCCAGCGAGAAACCTTTGCGGGCAAACCTTCGAGCGATCGCCGCTCCGAGCCCGGGTCCAACTCCGGTGACGAGCGCGACGCGATCAACGCTGATGACGGCTTCGTCGGGCACGGCTCATATCTTGATTGCCTTGGAGGCGGCCGTAAACAGGCAATTAGGCTTTACCTCCGAACGTGACGTGGTCATCAAGATCGAGCAGATCGGCCCATGTCTTAATATCCTCACGTGTTTTGGAAAATTTGCCGAGAAGCTCCCCAAAGAAACTTAGTGTTTCCGCGTCGCTATCGGGTCCGCGCCTTTGCTGAAAGTCGCTCCATTGCTCAATTTCCCATGGCGAGCGGTTGTGCTTCGCGTTGGAATTGATCCACTGAAGAATTTCACCATCACCTTTTCCCGTGGCGAGTTGCTCGCGTAGAGCGTCGGGATCGATTCCGAGAAAATTGATGATGTGCTGATCGAGCGGGCAGTTGTAGTGGAATTCGCCGTTGGTGCTTGCAATTTCGGCGCGGCCCTTGTCAAGCATACGCGGCAGGATGGCGTAGCCGCCGAGACGGCAACGCGCACTGCGAGGCGGGCGTTTTGTAAGATCGGGAGCAGAGATTTTCGTTTTGTTAGGCATATCTGTTTGTAGTTGCGGACAGTGATGAAGCGATTAGTTCTGGGCTACGGCGCCGTCAACGAGTGCGGGCCGCGAAACCGATGCCGACATTTTCGCCCGGTAATGACGGTGACTCTTTTCTTTAGATTCATGCGGCTGTCTGGTTGGCCCTCTCTAGTGAAGAGGCCGGAGTCCCGCGTTTATTCCCTCGGAGGGTTTCTTGAATCATATTCTCGGACGTCCGCTGTACGAGAAGCCGTTTTTGCTCCTGGTGGTTGGTCACCCGACCGACTCGGCAATGGTTCCGAAC
>JBARAJ010000018.1:0-2006 GCA_049791915.1 Candidatus Udaeobacter sp. | reverse complement strand
CGGTTCAATTAGAGCGGGGGAATCCAACTTCGTATTGACCGTGGATCGCGCTTCCAGCGCTGTTGGCGTTTAATCTCGCGAATCCTGGGGCGTCGCCCCAGGCTGGCAATGATACGGCGCCGTTGGCGCAACCCCAATTCTGTGAAAACACACCGCTTTCAAATGCCACGCCTTGGACCCCTCACCTCAATCCTCTCCCCTCCGAGCGGAGAGGCGAACAATGGAGCCGCGCGTTTTGACTTCCTACAGAAAGCGAATTGGGTCGCCTCGCCTCTTCCGAAGAGGAGCGGGCGAGGGTGAGGAGTTAGGGATGGCGAACGAAATGGCGAATGTCGAAATCATTACGAACGCGATACGGGGCATGCTTTATCCACTGCGCGGAGATGTCCGCGCTTTTAAAAGCGGCGACATGTCGCCGCACTTCAAATGCCGCGCGTCAAGGAGTCGCCGTCTTGTATTCGCGTTAGCTCTTTTCGCCGTCGGGCCGCTCTCGATCTTTGGCGCGGCGAAAAACCGTTCTGCTATGCAGCTGGCTGGCTACAAAGCCGCGCGTGTGCACTACGGACAGATGAACAAAATGATCATGTCTGTCCGCATCAACGGGCATCGGGCCAAGTTGCTGGTCGACACCGGGTCGGACCAACTGATTCTCGACGCAGAAGCAGCAGAGTTATTCGGCGTCAGGCCATCGCCACGCGGTCTGCTCTACATCAGGTCCACGAAGATTCAGGGCGAATCGTTGCCGGTTGGCTTTGTGCAAAACATATCCGCCGGCAGCATGAATTTTGGCAGCAGCCTGGTCACGCTGCGCAGGTCATCGCGCGCGGATGCTGCAAATGCCGCTTTCGATGGCGTCCTGGGCCTTGACATTCTCTTTCGTTACAAAGCGCTGATTAATTGCCGCACGAAACTTGTCTTCTTTAAAGTCGATCAAGCTAAGGGGATCAATCTTGGTTCGGTTGCCGCTTCCGAAAAATTCATACGTGTTCCGATACGACGGGAGGAAACCGGCGCGCTGACCGTGCCCTGCTCAATCCGGGGCCAACCGACGCGTCTGCTGGTCGATACCGGCGCATTTGTCACGATCTTGCACGAAGGTTTCGTTAAATCGCTCGGACTCGCGGCAGAACCGACGCGGATCTCCGCACACTTCGGCCGCGGAGTATCGAAGCAAATCAGCGCGGCAAAAATTAACGATCTGAGTATCGGCATGTTCAAAGCGCCACCGGAAAAAATTGGCGTCGCCAAGTTGCCTCAGTTCGCATTGCAACAAGGCAGCAGCAAGATCGCGGGCATCCTCGGCATGGACACGCTCTACATCTACCACGCCATCATCGATCTCGACGGCATGGGTTTGTTTCTGAAATGAGGCTTCGCCTCGCGTGATTCGTTAAAACGTAAAATCGTTACAGCATAAAACTAGGGCGTCTGTATCAGACGCCAGTTGTAGCGTGCGCTGTCCTCAGCGCAGCTGCTCCCATGGCGCTGATCCGCTGGGGACAGCGGACACTACAGCAAGCGCGCGGGGAAGAGTGAAATTAGGAAAGCAAGAAAGCAGGAAGCTGGATTCCATTTCATTATTTCCTGTTTTCCTGATTCAAGAGAATCCGTGGCCATCTGTGTTGATCCGTGGCCGACAAGAATCCGCGACGGACGCGCTCCACAGCCACAACCCCTCATCAACTACTCCGACTCTACTGATCACACATTTTGATGATCGAATCCGCCAATCCTCGGTCCATCAATCGCGGCTCAAATTCCAGCACAGTCGGCCTAAAAATGCGCCAGCCCGGCCCTAGAATGAATCCATTCACTGTAATCCTTTAATGATATTAACTAACTATTCTGCAAAACGCCCCGCCCATGTAAGTACCTATGATTTAAGGGTAACGACGGTGAACGGTCGTTCATAACGAACGTTTTCCCAAACTTGGCATGGATACTGATAACAGTAGTCATGCCGTTCCCCCCAGGACAACAATATGCTCCCCCTGGAAGGACCTGAT
>JBARAJ010000017.1:0-21771 GCA_049791915.1 Candidatus Udaeobacter sp. | reverse complement strand
AGGCGACGCGGTTTTGCGGCGTGAAGTTGAAGCGCTTCTGGCGTCAGATCAACGAGCAGGCCGGTTTATAGAAACATCAAGTGTTGGTCTCGCGACGAAGGTTATTCAAAATCAGCAAGCTGATTCGCTCGTCGGTCGGACAATCGGCCACTACAAAATTTCTGAATCGATCGGTACCGGTGGGATGGGCGAAGTCTATCAGGCCACTGACATCACAGCTGGCCGCAAAGCCGCTCTTAAACTTCTGCCCACACGCTTTACCGGGGATGCGGAGCGCCTGAAGCGCTTTCAACAGGAAGCGCACGCGGTAGTTGGGCTGAATCATCCAAATATCCTGACGGTTTACGAGATCGGCGAGGATCATTCAGTTAATTACATAGCGAGCGAACTGATCGAAGGCGAGACGCTGCGTCAACGTCTGACGCGCGGTCCAATGCAGTTGAGCGAAGCTGTTGACGTCGCGATTCAAGTAGCCAGTGCTCTCGCCGCCGCTCACCAAGCGGGAATCGTCCATCGCGACATCAAACCGGAGAACATCATGCTTCGGCCGGACGGCTACGTGAAAGTGCTCGACTTCGGGATTGCAAAGCTCGCCGAATCCGCCTTCGCCAAGGCTACGGCGGACCGGGCAGAGTCGATGACGCTGGCTGAGACCCACCTGGGATCGTTATTGGGAACTGTTTGTTACATGTCGCCGGAGCAGGCGTGTCCCGACGCTGTCGGGATTGATCAACGCACCGATATCTGGAGTCTCGGCGTGGTCCTTTACGAAATGGTAACCGGGCATACACCATTCGCGGGTGACACACCAGGAGAGGTGATGTCTGCGATTCTTGAGAAAGAGCCACCGCCGCTCACGAGTTACATGGCGCACTCGCCCGTTGAGCTTCAGCAGATTATCAGCAAAACGCTGCGCAAAGATCGCGACGAACGCTATCACAGCGCACGCGAGCCGCTTAAGGCGCTCAAAGATCTACGTCATAAATTGGAAGTCGAGGCTGAGTTGGAACGCTCCACTGCGGCGGCGCAGGCTGAACTACAAATGGCTGCCGAGACGGCGAAACAGATGGCGCTCGAGATCGGGCACGTGTTGTTCGTCGACATCGTCAGCTATTCGCAGCTCTCCATTAACGAGCAACACGCAGCCATCGCTGAGTTGACGCAGACTGTGCGCTCAACGGAGCAATTTCGAAAAGCCGCGAGCGCCGATCGTTTGATCAAGATCGCCACTGGCGATGGCATGGCGCTGGTCTTTTACACCAGTCCCGAAGCACCGGTGCGCTGCGCCATGGAGATTAGTAGAGCGCTCAAACAGCATCCGCGTTTGCACATCCGCATGGGCATTCACAGCGGCCCGGTCAGCAGCGTGACGGACGTGACCGGCCAAACCAATCTCGCCGGCGCTGGTTTAAATCTGGCACAGCGAGTCATGGAATGCGGTGACGCCGGCCACATTCTTCTCTCGAAACACGTAGCCGAAGATTTGAGTGAGTTCGAGCAATGGCGGCCACTGCTGCACGATCTCGGCACCTGCGAAGTGAAGCACGGTGTGCGGATACCCGTCGTCAATCTCTGGTCCGACGACATCGGCAACCGAGAAGCTCCACAAAAATTGCGAGCGCTCCGGAAACGCAAGCGGGTACGCTGGGCGGAAGCGGCGGCTGCACTGCTTATATTCGGCGCCATCGTAGCCGCGTTCGTTCTTGTTTCGAGAAAGTCATCGACATCCATATCCCTTGTGTCGAATAAGAGCGTCGCGGTCTTGCCCTTTGAAAATCTCAGCAAAGATGAGGAAAATGCATTTTTCGCTGGAGGCGTCCAGGACGAAATCCTATCCGATCTGGCCAAGATTGCCGATTTGAAAGTCATCAGTCGAACGAGCGTGATGCAATATAAAAGCGACCCGGAACGCAATCTTCGCGAGATCGCAAAAGCTTTAGGTGTTTCATATGTGGTGGAAGGCAGTGTCCAACGCGCGGGGGAGCGAGTTCGAGTAAGCGCGCAGCTAATCGATGCGCGCAACGATACACACCTTTGGGCTGAGCATTACGATCGCGATGTCGCAGACGTATTTGCGATTCAGAGTGAGATCGCGCAGCAAATCGCGGAGCAACTTCAGGCCAAGCTGTCTGCCGCGGAAAAAGCCGCGATCGCGGAACGGCCGACCACCGATCTGGTGGCCTATGCCTACTATACGAAGGCCCAGGAAATCGATGTCTGGAGCAATTGGGAGGGCTGGGAAAAAAGTGCGAACCAAAAAGTGGAACTGCTCGAAAAGGCGGTGCAGCGCGATCCGAATTTTGCTTTGGCCTATTGCGTTCTCGCGAAAACGCAGTTGTACCTCGCCCACGATCCCAAGCACTTCGAGTTAGGAAAGAAAGCGGCGGAGGCCGCATTGCGCGTCCGCCCGGACTTGGGCGAGGCTCATCTGGAACTGGCTCGCTACTACTACTACGCTGCCATCTTCACGGACCGTAATGGTTACGACCGGGCACGTGACGAGTTGACGATCGCTCGCCGCAAATTGCCGAACAACTCTGAGGCGCTTTTGATCGCGGCCAAAATTGATAGGGACCAAAATCGCTGGGACTCTGCGGTGGCTAATCTTCGAAAGGCAACCGAACTCGATCCACGCGACGATGAGGCCGATTACTGGCGCGGGAGAACTTATTTTGAGATGCGGCGCTACTCCGAGTATGAACAACTCCTGACGAAGGATTCTGCGAGCGGCGACCCTTGGAGTCAGTGTTGGCTAGCGAGGATCAAGCTGGCGCAGGGCGATCCGGTCGCGGCTCAATCTCTTCTTGACCAAGTGCCGCTCGACTTTCGTCCGGCCCGAGAGGTCTGGTGGCCCCGATTTGACGCAGCCCTTTACCTGCGTGATTACGACGCGGCAAGTCGGGTGATTGCTTCCACGCCTGGGGAGTGGGCGGATGAGGCCGCCGTGGCTGAGGGACAGGTTGCGCGTGCGCGTGGTGATAAGCAGAAGGCGCTGGCGGCGTTTGCAACCGCGCGAGAGAAGACCGACGCGATAGGGTTCCCCAAGGATGACATCGAGTACTTGAGGGCAGTGTCGGAGATTGATGCCGGGCTTGGCCGAAAAGACGAGGCGATCCGTGAGGCACAGCGCGCGGTTGATCTTGCGCCGATTGCCAAGGACCCTCTCGATCGCACCTACTCAGTCGTCAACCTGGCGCTGGTTTACGCGTGGACCGGCGAGCGCGACCGCGCGCTCGAGCAACTCGAAATTGTCGCGGCGATCCCGGCTGGCCCGACATACGGCGATCTCCTCTTGAATCCGTGTTGGGATGATTTGCGCGGTGATAAGCGCTTCGACAAAATCGTCGCCGCAGCCAAGGCCGCCAGCAAATAGCACTACAAGGGAAAGCTTGTCGTTAGTCGCGCAGTTCGCTAGAACCGAACAGGACTAACAGAGGAACTCGTCATCAAGCGGCCATTCATCTGGTGCGTTGGATGGAGCATAGCGGCAATGCCATTGCTCTTGCCGTCGATCACATCTGCTCAGCTACCGGCACCCGCGCCGCCTGTAGCAACTGCGGGCGAGGCGGAAGTCGAGCGCGTGATCGTGACCGGGTCGAATATTCCGACCGCGGAAGAGACCGGCCCAAACCCAGTGGACACGTACCGGCCGGGAGACATCGAGAAATTGGGTATCCGCAATGCAACAGACCTAACAACTTTTCTGCCACAGCAGTCGGGCGCAACGACAAATCTGAATATGAGCAATGGCGGCGACGGCACTGTCCAATTCAACTTGCGCGGCTTGTTGGCCAAGGAGACCCTCGTGCTCGTTGATGGAAAACGTGTCGCCTTTGGTTCGTTGAACGGTGTCGGGTTCAGCGGAGGCGTAGACATTAACCTGATTCCGTTTCCGATGATCGATCACATCGACATCTTGAAGGATGGCGCCTCGGCGGTGTATGGCTCCGATGCGATCACCGGTGTGGTCAATTTCTTTTTGGTCCACAAGTTCCGCGGACTGGAGATCGGAGGCAGCTATGGAAACACCAACTTGGGAGCGTCTAACGACATGGGCGAATGGGAGTCATGGATCAAAGCCGGCACCGGAGATGATAAGACCGAGATTGTGGTCATTGCCGATTTCTGGCAGCGTACCGGTGGCCTTTTCAGTGCCGACCGGGACATTTCCAGTAACGCCTTTCAAATACCCTGGGGAGGATTCGATGAACGCAGCGGGAATTTCCCCGGCAACATTGGCGGTTTTGATTTCCGCTTGATCCCGAAAATGTTTTTCGGCCCCGGAGGTCTTCCGCAGTTCGGCGTGAACACGCCACTTCCGCACTCGGCTCCGAACGCGGCGACTTCGCCATTTTATGTGCGGCCGGGTTTCCCCTTCATCCCTATACCGGGGATTAATCCCAATGCATATCCAGGCTCCCCCGGTATCATCGGGCCCAATGCAATCCAAGCGCCCTTTCCACAGACTGGCCCTAAGTACAGGGGTGGTGGCGACTACTTCTTGCTTAACTTCGCGGCTGTAACGCCAGATCTTGCCGCTGCTGATCGCCAGGCCTTCTACGGTTCGTTTACACGCGATCTGTGCGACAATTATCTGACGGTGTTTGCTGACTTTAAACTTGTCCGCTCATTTTTCGATGCATCCCTGGCGGCGGTGCCGTTTGTCCCCGACCCATTCAAGCAACCTGGCACTAACATCGGCTTTAGTCCCTTCGGCATCAGCGTGCCAATCTCGAATCCGTTTAATCCGTTCACGGTGCCGGATAACACTGTGATTGTTAACGGAGTCGGTATCCCTGTGACGACCGGTGTTTCTTTCCGCGGCATTAACGACACCGGTCCCAGACATGAAAAGTTCACCTACTGGGATTCGCTGTTTGATGTTGGGCTACGAGGCGAGATGGGAGAATTGGGCGATTATTTCAAAACCTGGAACTGGGAAATAGGTTTTCGTTATTCCCGGAATGAGGGGCAGAATTTGTCCGTCAACGAAGCCAGCCAGCCTGGGTTACGGGAAGCACTCTTGGATACGAACCCAGCCACCGCATTTGATCCGTTCCTCAATTTCAATGCCCACAACACCAGGACGGCCAGGCAAAGAGTTTATGTTACTCTGCATAACTCAGGCGAATATGAGTTACCAATTGGCTACGTCGCCCTGAATGGCGACCTGTTCAATTTTGCCGCGGGTCCTGTTTCGTTCGCTCTGGGCGGTGAGTATGACGCCCCGAGGTGGACTCGCGATCGTGACTCGCTCAATAACACCTTTCAAAGCATCGGCTCCACTGATGGCGAAGGCGCACGGGTGAACCGGGATGTTTGGTCAATCTACCAGGAAGTGCGGGTACCTTTCACCAGCCCGACGTGGAACTTTCCGGGTTTCTACAGCTTCGAAGTTGACTTTGCCGAACGCGAGGAATGGTACAGCCAGAACACCTCCGCAGTTCTACCTTCCGAAGCCTTCCCATTTCAGCCGGCGACCCATAGCCAGTATAACGCACAGAAGCCAAAAGTTTCCGTCCGCTGGCAACCGCTCGATCCAAAATATATCGGCGCTCTTACCTTGCGTGGCAGTTACACAGAAGCATTTCACGCGCCGGCCCTTTCAGAGATTTCGCCCGCTTCTACCGAGAGCGGCGCCGGAGGTTTCGACCCAATACTAAAGGAGCCCGTGAACGCGGAGGCACGCGTTATAGGAAATCCCAATCTACACCCGGAAGTGGCCTATGAATGGTCTTACGGGGCCGTTTACAGCCCGGAATGGATCAAGGGCCTGACGGTCACCGCTGATTGGTGGCATATTGATATGCGGTCGATCGCGTCCCTCCTCGGGACGCAATTCATCATCGAGAATAATCTCCCCGGCCTTGTGATTCGTGGTCCTCCTGTGAGTCCTGGTAGGCCGGGACCAATCATACTGGTCATTGATCCGAACGAAAATCTTACTGGCGCGATCTTTGAAGGTCTCGACTACGAAGCGATCTATATTCTGGACTTTTCGATCTTTGGTCACGGTGATTTTGGCAAACTGACGGCAACGGTCAACGGCACGTGGCTATCCCGGGCTGAGCTTCAGATTGCGTCCGATACAAAACGGTTTGGTATCGCCGGCGAAGTCATACCGCCCGGATTCACCTTGACCGGCTCGCTGCCGCGGAGCCGTGCCAATCTCAGTCTTTTCTACGATGGTCCAACTGACACGTGGATGCAGGGTTTGGATGTTGGCGCGGTCGTCCACTACACCGGCCAATACGAAGATGACAATGCCAGTCTGACAGGAAGCAAATTCCCTTACATGCCTCCTAAACCGCAAACGCCCAGAACTGATCCTACAACTGGCAATGACAGCGTACGCGCACGGAAAGTGCGGGAGTGGATTACGCTCGATCTGATTGCGTCCTATACGTTTAACCTGCCACCGCCTGCGCGAGCCCCAGTGCCTGGTTTCGCCAAGGATGGTGGCAAGAACGTGAAGAGGGACGGCAAGGAGAAAAACGTTCTGCCGGTTTCCGCGGCGGAGTACAATCCCTGTGGATGGCGCGGTTGGTTGAACAACACAACAATTTCCCTTGGAATGCAGAATGTATTCGACGCAGATCCTCCATTCGTGGCCGGCAACGTCGAGAACGGCTACGATGAATCGCTTGCCACAATCAAAGGCCGGTTCTGGTACGTCCAGCTAAAGAAGAGATTCTAAGAAACCTATTCGGCGACGAATTACTTCGACAGCAATTGTCGCAGGACGAACGGCAAAATCCCGCCGTGCCGATAATAATCGATCTCGATCGGCGTATCGATCCGAAGCTTCACTGGCACCGCGCGTTTCTCCCCGTTCGTTCTTTCGATCTCCAGCGCGACCTGTTGTCCTGGTTTGATCGAGTCGGACAATCCGGTGATCGAAAACTTCTCCGAGCCGTCGAGCTCGAGCGATTGCGCGGATGTGCCCTCAAGAAACTGCAACGGCAACACGCCCATTCCAACCAGGTTCGAACGGTGAATTCGCTCAAAGCTTGCCGCGATCACCGCTTTAACGCCTAACAAACGCGTCCCTTTCGCTGCCCAATCGCGCGACGAACCTGTCCCGTATTCGTGACCGGCCAGAATGACCAACGGAGTCCTTGTTTCCGCGTATTTCATCGCCGCATCGAAGGTCGACATCTGTTCGCCCTCTAAGGTAACGCGAGCCTCTGGCTTGCCCCCATTCGCAACCGAGACGGTCGCGCTACCATAATATTTCGTGACGCCGCCTTCCGTTCCGGGCACCATCAGATTTTTAATTCGAACATTCGCGAATGTGCCGCGGGTCATCACCAGGTCATTGCCGCGGCGGCTGCCGTAACTGTTGAAATCGCGCGGCTGAATTCCGCGGGACACTAAATATTTTCCGGCGGGCGAACTCTCTTTGATTGCTCCCGCAGGCGAAATGTGATCGGTCGTCACTGTGTCGCCGAAAATGCCAAGCGCGCGAGCGCTCCGGATTTCGGCGATGTGGCCGGGCTCCATCGAAAAGTTTTCGAAGAACGGCGGATCATGAATGTAATCGCTTTTCTCGTCCCACTCGTAGATGTCACCTGTGCTCGATGAAATTTCGTTCCACTTCGGATTTTGCTCTGCGAAATTGCGATAAAATTTGTGGAACGTTTCAGGTGTGAGCGCTTTCTGCATCGTGCGCTGGATCTCGCTAAGACTCGGCCAAAGATCGCGAAGGAAAGTTTCTTTGCCGTCTTTGTCCTTGCCAAGTGGGTCGCGGGAAAGATCGATGTGAACTCGGCCGGCAAGTGCAAAGGCGACAACCAGCGGCGGCGACATCAGAAAATTCGCTTTGATGTGCTGATGCACGCGGGCTTCAAAATTCCGATTTCCCGAAAGAACCGAAGCTGCAACCAGATCATATTTGTGGATCGCCTTCTCGATGTTTGGATGCAGCGGCCCCGAGTTGCCGATGCAAGTCGTACAACCGTAGCCGACGAGATTGAATCCAAGCTGGTCGAGATATGTTTGGAGTCCCGTCTTTTCCAAGTAATCGGAAACAACGCGCGACCCGGGTGCGAGCGACGTTTTCACGCCAGGATCGACACGCAGTCCGCGTTCGACTGCTTTTTTCGCCAACAATCCAGCCGCAATCATGACGCTCGGGTTGCTTGTGTTTGTGCAGCTCGTTATCGCGGCGATCAGGACGCTGCCATGGCCAATGTGAGTACGCCCATGTAGGAACACCTGGCTCGATTCAGCTTCGATTTCTTTGCCCGGATCGGGTGTTGGCCGGTTTGAAACCATCTCGAGCACGTTCAGTGCTTCGCCGGGGCTGATTCCCTGATCCTCCTTGGTATCGGTAGAAAACATTGCGCTGTCGCGTGGCGCGCTGCCATTCAATTCGACGACATGCTTTTCGCGAAGATCGACCTGTTTCTTTCCGTAGCCGCCATCGTGCACCGGTGTCTCAAGGAGTTCGCGAAACTTTCTCCCGAGCTCTGGCAAATCAATCCGGTCCTGAGGCCTCTTCGGTCCGGCGACGCTCGGCTGCACGACTGCCAGATCCAAATCGATATCAACACTGTAATCAATTTCGCCTTTTCGCGGCATGCCAAACATGTTCTGGGCGCGAAAATAATTTTCGAAAGCAAGGCACACCTCTTCGCTGCGTCCCGTGGCCCGCAGGTAATTCACCGATTCGTGGTCAACCGGGAAAAAACCCATCGTCGCACCGTACTCGGGCGACATGTTGCCGATGGTTGCGCGGTCAGGCACCGGCAGCGATGCGGCGCCCTCACCGTAAAACTCAACAAATTTGCCAACCACCTTTTGCGCGCGCAGCAATTGCGTGATGTGCAAGACGAGATCGGTTGCGGTCACACCTTCGCGCAACTGTCCGGTCATGTGCACGCCCACCACTTCCGGCGTCAAAAAGTAAACCGGCTGCCCGAGCATCCCGGCTTCCGCCTCGATTCCGCCCACGCCCCAGCCAACCACGCCAAGCCCGTTGATCATCGTCGTGTGCGAATCCGTGCCAACCAAAGTATCGGGGTAGTAAAGTAGCGCATCCGTCTCGGTTGCGTTTTTTTGGTTCGCAAGCGGGACGCTCGCGCTACTCAACACGCCTTTCGCGAGGTATTCCAGATTCACCTGATGCACGATGCCGATTCCCGGCGGAATGAGCTGGAAGGTCTTGAAAGCTTGCTGTCCCCACTTGAGAAACTGGTAACGCTCGCGATTGCGCTTGAACTCCATGTCCAAATTGAGTTCCAACGCGCGCGGCGAACCGAAGAAATCGACCTGCACAGAGTGATCGACAACCAGATCGACCGGCACGAGCGGCTCGATGATCTTCGGGTCGCTTCCGAGCCGTTGCACAGCACTGCGCATCGCCGCGAGGTCGACAATCAGGGGAACTCCGGTGAAGTCCTGCAAAACAATGCGCGCAACGACGAATGGGATCTCCGCATTCGCGGGTGATTTCGCGTTCCATTTCGCGAGCGCTTCAACATCTTTGCGCCGGACCTTTTTCCCGTCGCAGTTGCGCAACACCGATTCGAGGACAATCCGGATGCTTACCGGCAGCCGCGAAATTTTGCCGATTCCTTGTTCTTCCAGAGCCGGCAGTGAAAAAAAGAATCCTTCGCGTCCTTTGCCGGCGTCGAATGTTTTTAGCGTTTTAAATTCGTCAGTCATGCAGTGATTGTCATGTCGAGCGAAGTCGAGACATCTCTGGCTGCCCTCTTCAGAAGATATCCAGAGATTCCTCGACTCCGCTCGGAATGACAGAAATTCATTTCAGCTCCGCAAGCTTCGCTTTGATCTTCTCGAAATCTGGCAACTGCCGCGCGTCGTCGTTGCTCTCGGCGTATTGAATCACCCCGTTCCTGTCGATGATGAACGAAGAGCGCTTGGGCACGCCGCTCATCCCGAGATTCATTTGCGGCAGGAATGAGTCGTACATTACGCCATATTCCTTCGCGATTTTGTGTTCATAGTCGCTCAGCAAAGGCACCGTAATCTTTTCCTTCTGCGCCCATGCTTCCTGCGCAAAAGGGTTGTCCCCGCTAATTCCATAAACAACAGCGTTCAAATCCGTATAAGCGTTCAGGCCCGCACTGACCTCGCACATTTCCGTGGTGCACGTGGCCGTGAACGCCATCGGAAAGAAAAGCAGCAATGTGTTTCCTTTCCCGAAATTCTCGCTAAGCCTGATCTGTTTCGGTCCGTCAGCGGTTTTTGTCGATAAGGCGAAGTCTGGCGCTTTGGTTCCAACAGCAAGTGGCATAAGTGAATCCTCCGTTTGTGATTTTTGTGCGAAAATTCAGTATAGGTTTGGCATTCAACGGGTCAAAGGAGATCGTGAAAGCGTTGAAGGATTGAAGCGGCAAGTCTAATTGTCATTCTGAGCGGAGCGAAGAATCTCTGATTATTTCTTCTGATAGCGCTCCCGCGAAAACAGAGATGATGTTTCGCTTTGCTCAACATGACAGCACTGCCGCTTCAACTTTTTAACCGTTCAACGCTTCAACGTTCAAAATGGAACTGTTCTGGTGGTTTTTGACGATTGTGCTTTTCGCTGTCGGTTTAATCGGCACCATCGCGCCGGTTCTCCCAGGCACCACCATTATTCTCGCCGCTGCGATCATTCATCGGATCATGCTCGGGCCGGACAAGAGCATTGGCTGGCACACAATCGTTGTGCTGGTGCTGCTGACGCTCGCGACGTACGGGCTCGATGCTCTGGCTGGCTATTTCGGCGCGAAATATTTCGGCGCAACGAAATGGGGAACATTCGGCGCGATTCTGGGGGCGCTAGTCGGATTGTTCTTCGGCCTGATCGGCCTGTTCGTTGGTCCGGTAATTGGCGCGATCATCGGTGAAGTCATCGCGGGCAAACGCATGATTGACGCTGGCCGCGCGGGGTGGGGAAGTTTGCTCGGAAACATTGGCGCCATGCTTGCCAAGCTGATCATCGCGCTGGCAATGATTATCATTTTTCTGATCGCGGTTCCTTCGCCGTTTTGAGTTAGGAAAACGGGAACTGTTGCCCGGCGATTCTAAAGCGGTGTCAAGCCACCGCACTCCAAAGCGCCTGTGGCGCAAAACCATTTCCTGCGTTCCTGCTTTCCTGATTCATGGTGGCTTCCAGATTTCTGTTTTTATGGTAATTTATTCATCGATGGCAGATGATCGCTGGTGAGCCTCTTGCGGCTCGCTGGAGGAAAGTCCGAACACCATACGGCAGCATGCCGCGTAAAATACGCGGGCGTCGCAGTTGAAAAATTGTGACGACGGAAAGTGTCACAGAAAACATACCGCCGGTTCTTTGAGATGTAGGGGAAGCTGACAGCTTCCCGTTTCTGAGGCAGGCAAGGGTGAAAAGGCGAGGTAAGAGCTCACCGCTCGCGGAGTAATTCGCGAGGCACGAAAAACCCCATGCGGTGCAAGACAAAACAGAGGAAGGGCAGCCGGCCCGCTAAAAATCCTCGGGTATCGTCGCACCACGGCGAATGAAGATTCGCCGGGCATTCGTCCCGCGTGCGGAACGGATGAGATGAATGATCATCGTTCCGAAGAAATTCGGGAGACAGAATTCGGCTTATCGCCATCGAAACTATGAAGGGCGCTTTTGGAAACGAAGGCGCCCTTCGCTTTTATCAGGCCACAGATGGCGTGAGCTTGGATTTTTTGCGAAGGAGCGGAAGCACTTTTTCCACGAGTGCGTCGGCTGTGATGCCGTGCTTCTTCCGTAGGATTGGGACGGCGCCGTGTTCGATGAATTGATCGGGCCAACCGATCCGCACTACGGGTGTATTGATCATCTGCGAGTGCAGATGTTCCATCACCGCGCAGCCGAAACCGTTGTACAAAACGTGATCTTCGATCGTGCAGACCACGTCCACGCTTCTTGCGAAAAATTCGAGCGTGCCGGTGTCCATCGGCTTGATCCAGCGCGGATTGATCAGCGCAACGGAAATTCCTTTCTCTTCAAGTTTGCGCGCGGCTTCTTCCGCAACCTCAAACATGTTGCCCAGCCCGAAGATCGCCACCTCGCGGCCGTGTTGCACGACTTCCGCTTTGCCAATCTCGAGAAGTTTTGGTTCCGATTTGATTTGCGCGCCTGTCCCTGGACCTCGCGGGTAGCGGACGGCGATTGGACCAGAGTTGTAGTGCGCCATTGTCCAGAGCATGTCGACGAATTCGTCTTCGTCTTTCGGCTGCATGTGCACCCAATTCGGGATGTGGCGCAGATAACCGATGTCGAACAAACCATGATGCGTCGGGCCATCGTCGCCGCTTAATCCAGCGCGGTCCATGCAAAGCCTGACGTTTAGTTTTTGGATCGCCATGTCGTGAATCGCCATGTCGTAGGCCCGCTGAAAAAACGTGGAATAGATTGTGAGAAACGGCGTCAGGCCTTGCGTCGCTAACCCACAGGCGAAAAGCGCAGCATGCTCTTCCGCAATGCCGACGTCGAAGTAGCGAGTGGGGTGCGCCTTGGCGAAATGCGAAAGGCCCGTCCCGCTCGGCATCGCCGCCGTGATGGCGACGAGCTTCTGATTGGAGTCCGCGAACTTCGCCAGTGTCTTACCAATGATTTCCGAATAGGTGGGCGTCGCCGTCGGCGCAGTCTCGCCGCTCTCGATCTTGTATTTGCCGAGGCCGTGAAACTTGTCGGGCTGTTTAATGGCCGGTTCGTACCCTTTGCCTTTCTTGGTGAGAATGTGCAGCAGCACCGGCTCTTCCTGCGTCTTCAGAAACTCGAATGTCCGGATCAATAACGGGATATCGTGTCCATCGATCGGGCCGTAGTAGCGGAGACCGAGTTCTTCGAAAATCACGCTCGGCACAAGCAAACCCTTGACGCTTTCTTCCACCTTATGCGCGAGCTGCACGCCGGTTTTTCCAAGAATCGCCTGGACGAAATCGCGCGCCTTATCGTGCAGATGCGCATAAGTGGGATTCGTCACGATGCCGTTTAAGTAATTAGCGATCGCGCCCACGTTTTTTGCGATCGACCATTCGTTGTCGTTGAGCACGACGATGAAACGCTTGGTATGCGTTTTGACATTGTTGAGCGCTTCGTAGCTGATTCCACAGGTGAACGCGGCATCGCCCGCGACTACGACAATGTTTTCGTCGCCGCCGCGCAGATCTCGTCCCACAGCCATGCCGAGACCAGCGGAAAGCGCCGTGCCAGCATGACCGGCACCGTAGCAATCGTGTTCGCTTTCCGTGCGCAAAAGAAATCCGTTGAGACCCTCGAATTGCCGCATCGTATGAAAACGATCGAGGCGGCCGGTAAAAATCTTATGGACATAGCCCTGATGACTGACGTCCATGACGAAACGGTCTCGCGGCGTATCGAAGACACGATGCAGAGCAATGGTCAGTTCGACCACGCCGAGATTCGGTCCCAGATGCCCGCCGGTTTGCGAGAGAACCTTGATCAGCTCATCGCGTACTTCCTGCGCGAGTTGCGGCAGATCCTGTTCACGAAGCGCTTTGATGTCGGCTGGCGAACGGATTCCATCGAGCAAACGCTTCGGTGTCTTTGTTATCTCGGCGGTTTGCGGACTTTCAGAAGAGTTTGATTTCGTCATCGGTGCTTTCGGATTCGACCGCTTTCTCGGAAGGAGCCGCTTCCTGCGTCGGCGCGAATTCTTGTACTACGGCTTTCCCGGCGCTGTTGCGAGTAATGATTTCAATCTTTTGCTCCGCATTGGCAAGGCGCTCCTGGCAGGTTTTTACCAGCTTCATCCCTTCCTCGTAGCGGACGATCAGATCTTCGAGTGGCAATTTACCCGACTCCATCTGCTCGACAATTTTTTCGAGCCGATCCATCGCGCTTTCAAAGTTCAGTTCCGCCTCGCGCGGCTTCGGTTTACTACTCATGGGGAAAACGGAGGAATTAAGCACAGCTTGGCTAGGAAAAAAGGGCGACTTCCGTTTGTAGCGTCCGCTTGTCCTCATCGGATTTCGTGCTAGGCGCCTTCAACCGCTTCTGCACTGGGACAGCGCACGCTACAATAATTCCTCGCCGACAGTGCGAAATAAACGCTCGCGCCAAGTTTGAAGCTTAGCGAATGTTCACTCGCAAATTAGTGAAATATGCGCTTATTCCAACTCCCTCAGCGCCGTCAATTGAAGCAAACGGCTCAGACCTTATCGCCATCAACGTCGTTTCACTCGATGTGGGACGCCGTTGCGCGCTTTGCGAAGGAAATTCGGGCCAGCGAATTCATGTCGGACATGATTAGCCGTCGAGACGCTTACGGCAGCGAAGGCGTGATGGGAGCGCTCGATTGCGCAACGCTCTACGGATTGACGCGCTGGTTGCGCCCTATGGTGCTCGTCGAGTCGGGTGGGTTTATCGGCATGTCCTCGTCGTTCATTTTGAAAGCGCTTGCTGATGAAAAGCTCGCTGCCTCGAAGCTCTTCAGCATCGAATTGAGCGAGGACTGCGAGCAAGGCGCTCTAATCCCCGATGAACTGCGATCTTCGGGTGGATTTGCGCCGATGCGCGGTCGAATCGAGGATTTACTCAAAGGCGACCAACTTCCGCGGTCCATCGACATGTTCTTGCACGACAGCTCGCATAGCTACCAGCACATGCTCTGGGAATTTCATCAGTTCTGGCCGCGTCTACGGGACGGCGGATTGCTGGTGTCACACGACGTCCAGATGAACGCTGCGTTCCCTGAATTCGTCAGCAAAACGTACGCGCACGAAAAAAAGACTGGCCGCCGCGATGCGCAGCGCACTACGCATTACGAATGGGGGCGCTGGGGATATCTCGGGTTCGCGATAAGGAAAGCCAGCCGCTAACGTGCGCCTTGTCGATCTTATTTCGCGGCAGGACGCCCGGCATCGCCTCCTACTGGGATTGGCCGCCGGTGCGGCGATGTTCTTTGCCGCACGGGGACATCTTCGGCTCTGGAGTGCAACGATTGCGGGTTGGAATGCAGTCGCTGTCGTTATCCTTGCGCTTGATTGGGTGATAATTCTGACGACACCGCAGCGCAAAATACGCGAACTAGCGCAGCAACAAGATCTCAGCCGCTTCCTGGTTTTTCTCTTTGTCGTGGCCACCGCCTGCGCCGCACTTTTTGCGGTTGGTTTTCTTATCAAGACGGACAAGGGTCAGCCGGGCGGGCATTTTTTCGTTCATTTAATGCTCACGCTCACAACTGTAATCTCTTCATGGGCGCTGGTTAATACGGTCTATGGTTTGCGGTACGCACACGCGTATTATGGCAACAGCGATGCGGTCGGCGTGCATCAGCATGCCGGCGGTTTGATATTCCCGGGGGATCGGCCGCCGAACTACTTTGATTTCGCCTATTTTTCCTTTGTGGTTGGCATGACCTGTCAGGTGTCGGACGTGCAGATCACCTCGCGCCGGATGCGGCGCATCACTCTGATCCACAGCGTTCTCTCATTTGGATTCAATACACTCATTCTGGCGCTGCTGATTAACACCGTGTCGGGTCTGTTATAGCCGGGTTGCTCCTGCCAAACCTGATCGCTACTGGAACAGGCGTTTTCCTTTCGCCGACTCGCTGATTAATTTTGCCAGGCGAGCCATTCGCGTTTCTTCTTTCTTCGCGCTGATAATCCACCAGGCGATCATTTTTCGATACGACGGCGGCTGTTTTTCGAAAAAGTTCGAAGCTGCTTTGTTCTTCTTCAGCAAATTTGCGTACGGCTGTCTCAACTCCGTGCTTCGTTGTTCGTAAGAATAGATGCCTGACTTGTTTTCGATCCGCGCCGCGAACGCTGTTAATCCGGTCGGTCGCATTTGTTTTTGCCTAACGAGCTCCTTGGCGCGCTTAATATTGATCGCGCTCCAAATGCTGCCGCGTCGCCGTGGCGTGAACCGGATTTGGTAACTGATTTCGTCAACGCGCTTTCGAATTCCGTCGATCCAACCGAAGCAGAGCGCTTGATCCACCGACTCGGGCCATGTGATGCTCGGCTTTCCCGAACCCTTTGCGTAAAACCCAACCCAAAGCTCAGTCGCCGTCGCGTGATTATTCTCCAGCCAGGTACCGAAATCCGCGGGCGTTCGGAAGAATTTCGGTTTCAACCGATATGCGTTTTGTAAGCGGAGGCGTCCTTTAGATTCTTAAGATCGTCGGGATTCTCGATCTTGAGAACGAATATCCATCCTTGCCCGTACGGTTCACGGTTGATTAAGCCCGGGTCGGCTTCGAGCATCTTGTTCGCCTCGACAACCGTGCCTTTCGCTGGCGCGTAAATGTCGCTCGCCGCTTTCACTGATTCGACAACCGCGATCGGTTCTTTGGCGTTCACCTGCCGCTCGGGTTTCGGCAGCTCGACATACACCACGTCGGTCAATTCCGATTGCGCGTGATCTGTGATGCCGACCCGGATGTTCTCGCCTTCGCGCTTAATCCATTCGTGGCTTTCGGTGTAGAGCAAATCGTCTGGGATCATCATGATGCTGGTTTTCTGTAGAGCGGTTTCTTTTCCACGGTGGCCGGGAATTTTTGCGCGCGAATCTCGATGTCAATCTCAGCGCCGATCTTCGCGTGCGCCGACGACACATACGCCATGCCGACGCCCCAGTTC
Organism: Candidatus Udaeobacter sp.; assembly: GCA_049791915.1. Lineage (GTDB taxonomy): Bacteria > Verrucomicrobiota > Verrucomicrobiia > Chthoniobacterales > UBA10450 > Udaeobacter. The sequence continues at coordinate 5,199 of JBARAJ010000017.1, read as the reverse complement.
AAGCTCGGAGAAAGCGTGCCGCTCGTCACTTCCCCAATCCGCTCGCCGTTCCGGAACACAGCGTAGTGCGGCCGCGGCGGCGGACCTTTCTCTTTCATCCGGAAAGGCACCAGCTTTTCGCGGGGGCCGAGTTCTTTCGTCTTCAGCAACGCATCGCGACCGACGAAGTGTGGTTTGGCTAAATCGACGAAGAATCCGAGTCCCGCCTCGATCGGATTTCGTTCGGGCGAGAGATCCGAGCCATTGAGCGGGTAGCACATCTCCAACCTCAGCGTATCGCGCGCGCCCAGGCCACACGGCTTAATTCCAAGCGGCTTGCCTCGTTCAAGCGCAGCGCTCCAAACCTTCGCTGCGTCGTTTGTGGGGAAGAAAACTTCGATGCCATCCTCGCCGGTGTAGCCGGTCCGGGCGACCGAAACGTTCGTGGTGTCGAATGGAACATCAGCAATGTGGTTTCGCGCTGGCAGCTCGATGTCTTTGCCGAAGATCGCATGAAATAATTCCACGGTCCGCGGGCCTTGAATGGCCACTGCGCCAAAATCCGCGCTGCGACTAGTTAGCGTGCAAGGAGCGGCGGTCTCCAGTCCGCCGCTGGGGCGATCTGGAGGCCGCCTCCCCTTGAGATGATTTTGCAGCCATGCAAAATCTTCATCCACGCGAGCCGCGTTCACGACGAGCAAATACTGCTGTTCGTCGATGCGATATACAATCAGGTCGTCAATGATCCCGCCGCGATCATTGAGCAAAAACGTGTATTGACCCGTGCCGACGTCGAGCTTGTCGACGTTGTTGGTCAACATGCTATTGAGCCAATCCCGCCCACCCGTGCCGTCGACGATGAATTGGCCCATGTGCGAAATGTCGAAGACGCCGACGTTGTTCCGAACTGCCTGATGTTCTTCGACGATGCTGGCGTATTGCACCGGCATTAGCCAGCCAGCGAATGGAACCATCTTCGCGCCGAGCCGCGTGTGCTCGTCGTAAAGGGGCGTTTTTTTCTCGCTCACACGCCAAGCTAGCCGCCATTCAAACAGTGGTAAAGGTTGTGTCTCGCACGACGACCACAAAGGTCACAAAGGTCACCCGAGTTGTGGTCGCTTTGTGTCCTTTGTGTTCTTTGTGTGAACAATTAAACTCGGCTAAATCGCAATGACCTGGCTGGACAAACTTGAACGGCGTTTTGGTTTTCTTGGCATTCCGGGACTGATCCGGATCGTGATCGGCTTCACCGCGCTGGTTTATGTGCTGGTTTATCTTAATCGCGGCTTCGAATCGTTTCTAACGCTCAATCCGGCTTTGATTCTTCGAGGCCAGGTTTGGCGGCTCGTCACCTATATCTTCCTTCCGCAGACGTTCAGTCCACTGTGGGTTCTTCTCGCGCTCTGGTTTCTCTGGTTTATCGGCGAAGGTCTCGAACGCGCATGGGGGCCCTTCCGACTGACGCTCTATTTCGTCGTAGGGATGATTGGCACGACCATCGCGGCATTCTTTTTCGGCGGCAATTTCTCCAATGGCATGCTCATCACGTCATTGTTCTTCGCATTCGCGCGCTTTTATCCGGAGGAAATCATTTACATCCTTTTTATCTTGCCTGTAAAAATCAAATGGCTGGCTTGGATTTACGCTGCATTTTTGATGTTCGGTTTTTTTCTGGGACCGAACTCGTATCGCGCAGCGCTCCTGGCCGCATTCATTAACTATTTCATCTTTTTCGGACCGGAAATCATTCATCAAGCGAGGCACCGGCACGACGTCTCGACACGACGCAAACGTTTTGAAGCCGACTCGCGCAGCCCCGCTGAAACGCTTCATCGCTGCGCGGTCTGTGGTGCCACCGAGCTAAGCGATCCGAACCTCGATTTCCGGGTCGCGCGCGACGGCGAAGAATATTGCATGGCGCATCTACCGAAGATGGGGAGCGCCGTTCAGGGTAGCGGCGATTGACCTCAATCGTCTGCGGGCGGTTCGGGTGAACCGCCCCCACCTCCTTGACCAATAAATAGCACGTCCGAAACTACCGCGATGACCGACAAGAACACCACGCTCGTCCCAGAGGAAGGCTGGCATTGCTTGCATTTATTTTACCGGATCGAGTACGGCCAATGGCAGTTACTCAGTCGGGAGGAACAAAACGCTGCGAAAACAAATCTCTCTTCGCTGGTGCAGGAGGTGCGTGCCATGGATTCCACTCAATTGCTCACGCTTGGGATGGTGACGCCAAAGGCCGATATCGGCTTCATGCTGATCACGCCCGATTTCCACGATGCCAATAGCATTGAGAAACGATTGTCGATCTCGTTAGGCCCGGACGTGCTAACGCCAGTCTACGGTTATCTGTCGCTGACCGAGGAGAGCGAATATATCACGACCGACGAAGAATACGTGCAGACGCTCGAATCCAGTGTCCGCAAGGATCCTGCAAAGCTCGAAGAAGCACTGAGAACATTTCGCGAGCGAATTAAGCATTATCGACAGGAGCGCGTTTATCCCACGTTGCCCGATTGGCCGGTAGTTTGTTTTTATAACATGAGCAAGCGCCGCGGCGAGCAACGCAACTGGTACGCTCTGCCCTATGATGAACGCCGCAAACTGATGAAAGGACACGCCAGTGTCGGGCGCGAATTCGCCGGCAAAGTAAAACAGCTGATCACAGGCTCGACCGGTCTCGACGATGCGGAATGGGGCGTGACTCTTTTCGCGCGCGACACGTTTCAGATCAAAGCGATCGTTTACAAAATGCGCTTCGATCCGGTCAGCGCCGAGTACGCGGACTTCGGCGAGTTTTACATTGGCATCCAACTACCGCTCGACGAATTGTTCCGGCGCTTGCAACTGTGAAGCTCTTCCTCTTCCGCTGCCTCTTAATCTCACTCTATTACCCTTCATCGAACCGAGAGTAAGATTCAGAGGAAGCGGAAGATTGTTCTGGATGGGTGACAGAGTGGTTGATTGTGCACGCCTGGAAAGCGTGTGTGCCGAAAGGCACCGGGGGTTCGAATCCCCCCCCATCCGTCCTGCCTTTCCTGTTCTTACTGTTGCTGCTCGTGCTCGTCAGCTTTTCTCGATCACCTGCAACTCCTGGCGCAGTTTCACCCTGCTGCCATGCGGCAGGACGCCGCGGAAATTTACGCTGGGGTAAATCATGCAATCGCGGCCGATAACCGAGCCGGGATTGATCACAGAATTGCAGCCGATCTCAGTTCTATCGCCGACGATTGCGCCGAATTTTCTTAAGCCGGTGGGAATATCGCCGTCTGCCGTAATTACCGCAATTTCTCCGTGATTGAGTTTTACATTCGAGAGAATCACGCCCGCGCCAAGATGTGCTTGATGGCCCAGGATGGAGTCGCCAACGTAATTGAAATGGGGCACCTGTGCTTCATCGAACAGAATGCAATTCTTGAACTCGCACGAGTTACCCATTACGACGCCATTGCCCGCGATGACGTTCTCGCGCACGTAGCAACCGCTGCGAATTTGGCAGTTTTCGCCGATCCACGCGGGGCCCTTCAATACCGCGCCCTGCTCAACGACCGTTCCTCTGCCGACGAACACGCGATTGCTGATAAACGGCTTGCCCGTTAATTCGCCGAAGACGGCTGGTTTCAGCCGGAATTGCAAGTAACTCGCGATCTGTTTGAGTGCGTCCCAGACATAATTTTGATTCTCAAACAACTTCGGATGAGCCGTGTGTTCGAGGTCCAGGAAATCAGCAGGGGCAAACATTTTCAGTATGCGGCGCGCCGGTCGCTCACAATTTCCCGAGCGTCACGTATTCTCCGTTTGGCTGCTGAAACCATTCTGGCAGCTCAATCCCCGAATCCACGATACTTTCGTAGCAATTTTGCGTGATCATGCCGCGCCGAGTGCTTTCGCCAAATACGGCGTAATTTTTCTCGGTCACGAATAACCTGTGCTCGGGCAGTTTGGGCACGTCATCTTTGAGATCATCCATTTCCTTGGCGCTGGGAATGTGATCGGGCAAATGCTTAAAGAGATGTCGGAGCACCTTGGCACGCATGATCTGATGGATCCATATCTGCCACCAACCTTTTCGTTCGAGATAAACATCGCCGAACAGGTTTTTCACTTTCTTAGGGTGGAGCGTGAGCGCGGGGATGCTCAATAGCGCCCTGCATCTGCAGAATAACAGACCGTCAATTCCGGGTGAACGCATCGCGTGAGAAATAAGGCTGGTGACCTTATCGGTGGGAAGCTGAATCGGGTATTTGTCGTCCACGCACCAATAAATCCATTCTTCATCATCGATGTCTGCCAGCAAATGCAGGATGGTTCCCTTAATGTCCTCGGGTGCCGCGTGGTATTTGATTCGGTCGGTGTCGGTTCCGCGAAGCTCCTGGTAGGGAACATGAAAAATGAACGGGTGATCCGGCCACAGTCGCTCGTATTTGAGAATGAGGTGTCGCGTGATCGCTCGAAAGCGGTCACACGTGAGGACGATCGCTTTTATTTTATCCGGCGAACTCATAATCGAACCGCTCAATATCCACTTTGAACTTCGCTGCAATGATATCTCTTGTTCGAGGAGTGTAATACTCAGTGTAATGACGCGCCCGGAGGTTTTCGCGTCGGTGCGGCAACTTCTCCTCCAGACCGAGCTTCTGCGCCACAAAAGCCCAATCCTCAACGAGTCGCTCGAATTTTCCGATGAAATCGGCTAACAGATTTCCGTTTGCATCGACAAACCAATCGAGTTGGTAACGGTGCGGGGACGAATGTACGCATGTAGCGCTGCTGTACTGAATCCAATCGACAAATTGTTCGAAGTTCATCTCGTTCCTGAGTTGTAATGCTTCCGTGCGCTCATACAGCGATACAACCCGGTCCCATGGATTGCGAACAAATCCGAACTTGAAATAGGATTCGAATTGCGTGCGCCCGGTTTCTCTCCGGCGCTCTTCCGGCACGAGCAAATACAGCGCGGCCATAATCCGGTTCTTTCTTCCGCCGTACTGCGTCCAAGACGTCTCCATCAGCTGTTTGATCTGCCACAAATTCAGGTGCGGCTTCGACGCCTTACCGAGAATGGCCCTGACGCTGGTTGAGCCGGTCTTGGGCACTTCAACGAAGATGCATTTGTGTTTGTGTGAGATCACCGTGCTGCCGGATTGAAGTGTGGGAGTGTTCGAGTTGTGGGTCGGCCGGGACTCGAACCCGGAACCAACGCCTTAAAAGGGC
>JBARAJ010000016.1:0-16453 GCA_049791915.1 Candidatus Udaeobacter sp. | reverse complement strand
CATGCGCGCGCGCGGAATGGTCTGAGCCTTGCACGCTCACGGGCGAGGATGCGGAGTCGGGCGAACCCTAGGTATGGGAGTACCTCGGGGCGTTGGAGTAGGTCGCGGAGTTGCAGTTGGCGTAGGCGTAGGTGTAGGCGATGGCGCCGCACAGTGCGTTAGCGCGTATGTGCGTCTCACATTCAGTACAGGCACACAGGGCGGACAAATACAGAAGTCCTCTGTGTACATTCCCAGGTTGCTGTTCCCCTGGACGCCCGAAACCCAATGCCGGGGATCGATTAAGAACCTCGGGGCAGTGAGTGTGCCGATGACTACGTCGAACCGTTGATTTGGATCGTTCTCATACAGACGCACCTCAAAATTCTGCGCCGCCGCATCGTCATCGTAGGCCACCGCGCGCCATTCGATGTTGAAGATGCGGTTCGGGGGGTTACCCGTCACCGAAGTAAAAACGCCGCATGTGCCGCCGGGGAAATTCGCGCACCCAGCCCCTCCATCGGTGCGCAGGTCCTGCCAGACAACGAAGATGGTGTTGTCATACGATAACCCGGTCAGAGGATTGGGCGGCGATGGTGGGCACGCGGTGGCGTATCCTCCGGGTTCGTTTGCATTGACGAAGTCCAGACGACCGTTGGAGCTAACGTTTACCCCGGCGTAGGTCGTGCCGTACAGCTGGAAGTTAAAAGGCAGCGGAAGAAACGTGTCGCATTCGTCGCAATGGTTGCCGATGTCTGTGTCACCCGGCACGATCCCGCCTGTCCCCGGAGTTATGACGTATTGGTCAGGTGGACAACCCGACACCGTGTAGTTCCCGGAGAACGCGTTGCCAGGATTGCCAAATTGATCGGTGATTGCCCCGCCGGCAATGCTCGCCGTCAAGCTTCCTCCAGACGGGATATTCAGCGTGAATCGGGTAGTCATGTTCCCGTTGATTACGCTGACCCCGGTGACAGCGGCGCCGGGAATGCCGCTAAGCGTTAAATCGCTCGTCTGGACCGAGGTGGGATCGAGGGCTTCGTTCCAGTTCACGTCATACTGATAGGTGCCCGGCGCCGGCGGAGAGAACGTGCCGCCAACAGGCGGAACGCTCGAATCCACCTGAAGCAACGAGACGTCGTAGTAGAACGCGCCGTTGAACTCGTGCACCGGGTCGCCGGCGGGATCGCTCAGGAACGCGGCCTCGTCAATGTGCATGGTCTGTGCGCCTTGAGTTGCTACGGGCGTGGTGGTGAAGTGGAATGTCATCATCGTCGTGCCCGGGGTGTAATCAACTGAGTTAGCCGCAATTCCGTTCACAGTGAAATCGCCGGCTTGAAGAGTTGCCGGCTGCACCGGTTCTCTCACGTTGACAACGAAATCAGTTGGTTGAGTGGAAATCACGCTGCCCACGGCCGGGTCGGTGTTGAGCACAGCCAAACCACCGACTTGTTCAACCGCGCGTACAAACATGGCCCGGTAGGATGGGAAAAACGCCTGGATCGGAGTCCATACGCCGTTCCTGGTATCGTCGGTATAGTAGCCACCGCCGAAACCAGGCCCGTTCTCATCAGAGGCCAGGAACGTCTCCGGCAAGCCGTCTGGCGCCCAGCGCGCGCCGATGTACACGCTGCCACTATTAACGATGATGTTTAGCGATGAGATGTCGAAGCTGCTCCACGCAGGTACCGGGTCTGGGAAGACTGGGAGAGAAGTGATGGTGACCGGCAGGGAGCCTAGCTCTGTACCCGGGCTCCCGCCCGGCCCGTCGTCGGCAAAAACCACTATCTCGATTGCCTGCGACCTCGGACCTCCACACAGCGTGTTGAATGCAACGCACACCGACGTGTAACTGCTCGGATAAACGGCCGGGGTAAACTTGTCGGCGAAGATTCCCGTTATTCCCGGTCCGCTCACGTACCCGCTTTCGACCGTGCCATCATCATGAATCACGATGCCCGGTGCGTTATCGCAATCGATGCTGCTGGGAAGCGCCTGCATCGGTGGAGCTGGACGCGGGCTTGCCACCTTGCTCGCAGTCGCCTGACGCCGGTTCCTAATACTATCGGGAGTCATTTGACCCTGCTGTCTCTTTTTTTGCTGGTGGTCCGTCAACGAGCTCGGAGAAGTCACGGTCGTTTTGCTGGATTGACGTTGCCTTTGCTGTCCTAGCGCGAATGGACTTAGCCAGATGGCAAACGCCAGCGTTATGAGAACAAACATGCCTCGAACAACGGAGGCTGTAACAGTGTGTTTAGCTTGTTTTTTAATGATAAGCTTCCTCTCTTGAGTTCTGGGTTCTGAATTTTGTCAGTTGTTAGGTGGAGTTGTTTCAAACTATTCACTTACGGACGGCATGAAATTCGAGCCATCCGCTCGAACGACCAGCGTCTTTTCTTCATTATGATGCCTCCAATATTTTACTGAGCAAATTTCTGGAGCTGGTGTGGGCCGGACAAGACCCACTTGGCGTTTTTGGCATAGACCAGTTTCACCTTGGCCAAACCCTGCGAACAAAATTGCGCTACCGTGCCTTGAAATCGCCCTTGGACTCGTGCGTTTCGATCACGTTGCCAGATTCTCAAATACGCGAATCACGGCATCGTGTGAGCGGCTGCGATGCATCGCGTAGCCGATTGCGTTGATCGCGTCACAGAACCCGTATATTGGAGTCGAAAGATTTTCGCGCGAACCTGCTTTACTCGGCCATGAATACGAAGACGAAAACGACGATGATGGTCATGGCTGCGGCGCTGCTGTGCGGGATCGGTAATGTGTGCGCGCTTCCGCTCCGCGTTCTGATTGAGGAGCAGCATGCGAAGATTGAGCCCGCCATCAAAAAGTTCCAACAGGAATGCAGCGGGCACACCGACAGCCAAGCGTGCAAAGAGGAGCATGACGCGCTGGTGAAAGCGCTCAACGAATTCCTCAGCTTGGTGCAGAACGGGTTCAAGGTTATAGACGCCCACGCTGATGACGCCAGTGACGCTGATTACCGGAAGCAAATGGAGGCGCTCCGGGCACGAGCGCAGCAGCATCTCGATTGGGGGCGCGAGCAGCTCGCAGCGCTGCAATGAAGAAGGGATTGAATCACACTGCACCGTGCGCCGTAAACGGTTAAGAGCAACGACTGAAATTGTCGGATTCGTGAAAGACTGGGAAATCATCGCTGACAATCTCAGCAAAGCCGGTTGGCGTTTGGGCTGGGCCTCTTCGATTGATTCTCGCGGGCGAACCATCTGGATTGCCGACGCGCTCACTGCCGATTTCTGAGTCGTGAGCGCAAACAAGTCGATTAGCCATCTGTAGGGCGAGGCCCTAGATGGAAATTAGGTGACACCTGACTAGACAAATTCGCACGGTTTCCGTAAAAAAAGCCTTCCATTAAACAGATCTGAATCAGACGGAGGATTTTCCTCCGCTAGGTTCTTCGCCTCCTCCAGACCTGCAATCGCAGAAACAACAATGGCGGGGGAAACAGAAAAGGAGATACCTATGAACCCACTGATTCAGCTTAAAAAAGCAGCTCTAGCATTTCTTGTCCCGTTGGTTTGCTTCGGCATATTGCCGAAAGCGCAAGCGGTCAGTCCAGCGCCGGACGGAGGCTATCCCGGAGGCAACACCGCAGAAGGACAGGCCGCCCTTCTTAGCCTCACCACCGGCGGCTTTAATACGGCAGTTGGTTACCTGTCGCTTAGGAGCAACACCACCAACAGCTTCAACACCGCCGTTGGTGCTGGAGCGCTCTTTCTCAACACTGCTGACGAAAATACGGCTACTGGTACGGGGGCGCTTTTAAGCAACACTATTGGCACCCTCAATACGGCCAACGGAGCGTTTGCGCTCCAAAGCAACATTACCGGCTTCCAGAACACGGCCAACGGTGCTCAAGCGCTCTATCTCAATACCATCGGCAGCTTCAACACGGCCAACGGTATTTCAGCGCTCTTTAACAACACCACCGGCGGCGACAACACGGCCAACGGTGGGGGAGCGCTCTATCTCAATACCACCGGCAGCTTCAACACGGCGGATGGTTTTGAAGCGCTGCACAACAACAACGGCGACTCCAACACGGCCAACGGTTATCATGCGCTCTATAGCAACGTCGGCGGCGGGAACAACACGGGCATCGGTGACGGCGCGCTCTTCAACAACACCACCGGCAACGACAATGTCGCTCTGGGCATGAACGCCGGGGTCAACGCGACAACGGGTTCGAATAACGTCTATATCGGTGCAGGAATGGCGGGGATTGCTGCCGAAAGCAACGCCTGCTACATCGCGAGCATCTTTAGTCAAACGTCTGCCAACGGAATCCCGGTTCTCATTAACTCCGACAATAAACTTGGGACGGCAACTTCCTCAAAGCGTTTTAAGGAAAATATCAAGCCGATGGACAAAACCAGTGAAGATATCCTGGCACTTCAACCAGTGACGTTCCGATACAAGAAGGACTTTGATTCGACCCGAACCGCGCAATTTGGTCTGGTCGCCGAGGACGTTGCCAAAGTAAATCCTGATTTGATTGTGCGGGACAAAGAAGGCAAGCCTTACACCGTCCGCTACGAGGCGGTGAACGCGATGTTGCTCAACGAGTTTCTCAAAGAACACAAAAAAACTGAGAAGTTGGAAGCGACCGTGGCAAGTCTCATCGCAACCGTGAAAGAGCAGGCAGCGCAAATCCAAAGGGTGAGCGCCCAGCTTGGAGCGAGCAGACCTGCGCCGCAAGTGGTCAACAATCCCTAGAGCCGGCTGGAGTTGGGGCTGCGTGTCAGCGATTGATTCTCAGGGGCGAACGATTTGGATTGTTGACGCGCATCCCAGCGACGGAACGCTTTTCGTCGTACGCGCGGATGAAAAAGTTGACTGCGTTTATTGAACTAGAAGCAGCGATTTGGAGGATCTCCCAGTTTCACGCGGCTATGCACTGTTAAGCGATACAGCGCAGGCACAGAAACGTACGACTAAAGTCTCATAGACCCACAACGCGAACCCTACCACCATTAAAAACGGATCTGAATCAGGCGGAGGATACTCCCCCGCTAGGCCGCCCCTTTCTGGACCCGCAATCCCAAAATTAACGCAGCGGGGAAAGAGAAAGGGATCAACCATGGCTAATCCTTGGAAGAAACTCAACAACACTCCGCCTTTCGGCGTGGACACGATGCTCCTGCTTACTGATGGGTCGATCATGTGTCACGAATACGAAACTCCCAATTGGCACAAATTGGTTCCCGACGCCAAGGGCGATTACGTTAAAGGCAGCTGGCAGACCCTGACGCCACTTCCTGCCAACGCTCCGCTGTCGCAAAGCGGGCCGGTAGACGCACCACTCTATTACGCGTCGGCTGTGCTCAAAGACGGTCGCGTTTTCGTGGCCGGGGGCGAGTACAACGTAGTGTCTCAGGTGGACCTCCTCACGGCTCAAATCTACGATCCGGTGGCCGACTCCTGGACTTCGGTGCCAACACCGCCGGGTTGGAGTAATATCGGCGATGCTCCGTCCTGCGTGTTGCCGAATGGCAAGGTTCTCCTAGGCGATATCAATTCCAAGCGGACGGCGGTGTTTGACCCCATTGCCAAAACTTGGTCGCCCGGAGGCAGTAAGCACGACAATAGTTCCGAGGAAAGCTGGACGCTCCTGCCCGACCATACCGTCTTGTGTGCGGAGGTGGACAACCATCCCAAGGCCGAAAAATATGTCATCAAGACTAATACTTGGGGGAATGCCGGGTCGGTTCCGACCGCAGCGGATTTAGTGCTTAACGTACCGGGAGTTTCGATCGAAATTGGCCCCGCCATTCTGATGCCGGATAAGCGCGTTTTTTGCGTTGGCGCTTCTGGTCACACGGCTCTCTATGATGTCAAGACCGGAGCCTGGTCTGCGGGTCCTGATTTTCCCACTGACTCGGGCGGAAATCTGTTGCGGGCGTTCGATGCACCGGCGGCTCTGCTTCCGAACGGCCACGTGCTGTGTGTGGTGGGGGCGGTGGTCACTGGCGGTGGCAACGCCGGCTGGGCGGGTCTTCCCATCAGCTTTTTCGAGTTTGACGGCACGGCCTTGAATGCAGCACCAGCACCTGCGAACGCCCCCAACACTCTCACCTACAACTGCCGCTTCCTGTTGCTGCCCACAGGCCAGGTGCTGTACTCCAATTGTACTTCGGATCTCGAAGTTTATACTCCTAGTGGCGCGCCTCACCCCCATTGGCGCCCGCACATCACCCACGTATCCAAAGCGCTGCGCCGCGGACATTCATATAGGCTTCGCGGCCGGCAATTGAACGGCCTGTCTCAGGCAAACGGATACGGTGATGATGCGCAGATGGCTACGAACTATCCACTGGCCAGGCTCAAGCACGTGGGCAGCAAAAAAGTCTTCTTCTGCAGGACATTCGACCATTCAACGATGGCCGTTGCCACAGGAAAAAAGCTCCATCACACACACTTCCACGTGTCCCCATTGGTTCCGGTGGGTCACTATGAACTGGTAGTAGTCGCGAATGGAATCCATTCGCAACATGTGAAGGTTCACGTAAAGCTATAAGCGCGTTTTTCCCATGGAAAACGGGAGAGGAGGCGGCGGCAGCCGAACCCCGCGCGTTTCTGGAACTTGAACCTGCTATCTCCGCTTACATTACACCTGCCCCCGCTGGCGCCATTTGTAGCGGCAGCTTTCAGCGGCAAGCGATGAGCTCCGTTAATCACCTGTCCGACATGATGGCGAACAACGAGCTATCAGTTCTGTAAACTGGCCTGCGTCCTCGTGCGTTTCGATCATGTTGTCTGTATCATCGTAAACGCGAATCACAGCATCAAGTGAGCGGCTGAAAAATCTCGCGTAGTCGATTGCGTTGCTGACTGCGTTCGGTCCGTCATACCAGAGCCGACCGAATGGCAGCGTGTCGGAAATCAGATCGACGCCACGATGATCTTTGCGCGGGCGGACTTCGTAAACGTGCATGAATCCGCTGCCTAACGACGCTGTGCTTTTCTGGACTTCGCGCGCTTCTTATGCCGGACCAACAGCGGGTTCGGTCGCGGTGCACCAGGGATGTGCTCAGGCTTGCCGCTTATGATCGCTGCGATGCGTAGCTTGAAATCCTCAACGGTTTCGACTCGGCGCTGTTGCTTCATTGCTCAACTCCGGCGGGCTCTGTGAAAACTATCGCAGAATCATTCGGCATTTAGGAAGCGGAATCGTTTCGGACTGTAGCCTTGGGAGGCCGCTAGAAACGCTCGCATTGGCAATCGGTACGTCCCTTTAGCCATAGTATTGCCTCACGCGCGCGTAGCGCCCTGCCACGCCAGCAGGGAGCGGTGTGTCGGTACTGCGGGGCCCCCATGGGGTCTCCCCTCGACAAGCGAAACTGGTCAGCCTGTTTTGCGCGATCTGGTTATTGCCAGCCTCTTTCCAATGAATGACAAAAACGAATTATGAAAAAAAACCTGTCTAACAGTCCCATTAAAATCTTTAAATCTGTTTGCACGTCCAACGTTTACCCTCGTTTACCAATGGCGCTTTGCCTGGTCCTCTGCACGTTGGGGCTGGGCCTTTCCGTGAATGCTGGCGGAACGAACACGACCATCACCACGTTCGATGCACCTGGCGCGGGCACAGCGGCAGGCCAGGGCACCGTCGCTTTTGCCATTAACCCTTCAGGGGCGATTACGGGATACACTCACGACGCCAACAATGCCCGGCACGGCTTTCTGCGCGCTCCCGACGGAACCTTTACCATCTTCGATGATCCGGCCGCGGGCACTTGTTCAGCATCCTGTGGAAACATAGGGAACGGCCAGGGTACGCGTGCATACGCCATCAACCCATCTGGGCACATCGTGGGATTCTACACCGACAATAGCGCCCGATGTCACGGCTACGTGCGTGCTGCTAATGGCACGTTCACCCAGATCGATGCTCCGGACGCGGGCACAGGACCTTTTCCCCAGGGGACCTTCCCCTCAAACATCACTCCAATGGGCATTAACCCGGCGGGCGCGATCATCGGATTCTACGTGGACGCGAGCTCAGCACAGCACGGCTTCGTGCGCGCTCCTAACGGCATCATCACCGAATTCGATCCCACTGGCTCCATATTTACCGACCCGAACGCCATCAACGCCGTTGGCGCGATCACGGGATTCTACTTTGACGCAAACTTCGTGGGTCACGGCTTTCTGCGCACTTCCGACGGCACCATCACGTCGTTCGATGCCCCGGGCGCCGACCATACCCCGGGCAGCGGCAACGGCACATTCGGCGTAGGCCTCACTCCGAACGGGGAAATCGAAGGAGTCTACGTTGACGTAAACGGTGTGCTTCACGGCTTCGTGCGGTCTACCGATGGCACCATCACCACGTACGATTCCCCGGGCGCGGGCACAGGGGCAGGCCAGGGCACCCTCCCTGAAAGTAACAACACCCCGGGGGCGATCACGGGACAGTACATCGACGGAAACTTCGTGAATCACGCCTTCGTGCGGTCTAATCAGGGCATGTTCAGCACGTTCGATGTTCCGGGCACGGGCACAGGAGCAGGCCAGGGCACCATCCCCGTGGACAACAGCAACCCAGGAGCGGTCATCGGAGAGGCTATTGACGGTGGCAATGTGGTACACGGCTTCCTCGTGGAAGGCTTGTAAGCGTATTTGGAAGTGGACAAACCTCCACCGCAAGTAAGTCGCCAACAAGTCAGCAAAGCCTGACAAGCAGCAGCTTTTCATAATGAGCCGTCACGCTTCACCGCGTGGCGGCTTTTTGTTTCGCGCGTTACGGTTCTTTGAAATCGCCCGCGTGCTCGTGCGTCTGGATCACGTTGCCAGCCTCATCGCAAAGGCGAATCACAGCGCGATGTAATCGGCTGTAAAATTTTGCTGCTAGGGTTCGAGAGGACCTTGGAGAAATAATCGCGTGGAGCAGAGTCGAGAAGCTTGCTTCGTAGAAACCTCCACCATTCGAGGAGGAACTTCCTCAGGCGTGAATAAAGCACTTCAGATAACCACGCTTCTGGACAGGCGTGCTTCGCCGCATCCAAACTGTCTGAATTTAACGCAAGTGACGCAAAGACCTCGCGCAATTCATCATTAGTGCTGCCGTCCAACACAACTCTATTAGCGGCGGTGCAGGCGAGGTAATCGCGCACTTTCCAGTCCGCAACGGCGATGGCGTCAATCCTCGCGAGATCGCCGCGGGGGTGAGCTCTGGATTCGCGGCCGTCTCCCAGGAGGGATTTATCGTGGTCAAAGTAGCAGAGACCGACGGAGTCGCCGCTTCGACTCACAAGCATATTCCAAGGCTTCCGGTCACTATTCAGAAGTGCAACGTCTAGCAGCAGCGCGCGTGCGAGACCCAGAAGTTGGTGTCTCGATTCTTCGGATATCCTACGAAGAATCTCTTCGCCTTCCGACTCGTTCCTTCGGACCGCATCGCGTCCTTTCACGTATTCAGATCCCCAGCAGAGCTCATGCTCCACCTCGATTACTGCTGAGAAGGGCATGTTGAGACCGCTGTCTTTCGCGATAGAATAGAAAACAAGCTCGTTGGCCAACCAAGTTGGATTCTCAGTGCCGTGAATCTTCGGGCAGGACATGGTCTTTGCGTAGTACAATCGACCCAAATCGTCCTTAACATGGAGCGCGCCTTTGTTTTTAGGGAGACCTTCTATCGCGCAGGACGTTCCAATTAGCCTCTCAATGGATGTTCGAGCCATACTGCGTCGCCGTCGCCATCTAACTAGAAAGAGATAAGCCACGGCAGGGTGTCGTGGCAAACACGCTCATTCGACAAGAAGTTCGCCGCCCCAGTCGACCGGGTCGGAATCGAAAATCGTCTCCGAGAGCGTCCACGGATGTCCCCATGGGTCGAGGAACGAGCATTGGCGTTCGCCATACATGTGATCCGCGGGTTCAGCGAGGACACGAGCACCGGCTGCCTTGGCGCGTCCAAAGAGTTCGTCGATCGCAGTGACACGAAGTGTGACGGAGTGCGCCCCAGAGCCCTGCAGTGTTGAAGAAGCGGCGTCGGCGTGTACGCCGGGTTTGGCGACGATGATGGCCCCATTGCCGTGCGAGAGCTGCCGGCGATCTTGCGAGTTGCGGAGACGTTCGGTGAATGGAAGGGCCGTTGTGAGCCACGCGACTGCTTCGGATACGTCGGGGTAGTAGAGCACGGGTATTACGGCGCTGTTTGGTGCCGAGCGGTTCTTCTTCAGCATAGGCTCGGAGGTTACCACAGCTTCCCTCGCGCATTTATGGTTCTTTGAAGTCGCTCGTGTGCTCGTGCGTTTCAATCACGTCGCCAGCGGCATCGCAGCGTGAATCACAAAAGGTGAGCGCCCAGCTTGAGGCGAGCAAACCTGCGTCGCAAGTGGTCAACAATCCCTAAGGCTGATTCCAACGGGCGAACGATCTGGATTGTAGACGCGCATCGCGTCGACGGAAAGCGCTTCG
Organism: Candidatus Udaeobacter sp.; assembly: GCA_049791915.1. Taxonomy (GTDB): domain Bacteria; phylum Verrucomicrobiota; class Verrucomicrobiia; order Chthoniobacterales; family UBA10450; genus Udaeobacter. The sequence goes on along the minus strand of JBARAJ010000016.1, from coordinate 6,019 downwards.
TTGTGCACGCGGATGAAAAGCTGACGGCGTTTGTGGAACTCGAATCGGCGACGCATATCAGGTTAGGCCCTACGTAGAAATTAGGCGACACCTGACTAGTCAAAAGCTCGACAAATTGTCGTCGTGCTGGTAAACCCCCCTCGATTACGTCATCCGACAGTTTCATCTTATCTTCGGCACGGCTGAATAAGCCGTAGGGGCTGGACGTTCGCTGAGACACCGTTTAGCGCGATCCCCCAGCTCCAAATGGAGTCCCGAGTCAGCCGAAGTAAGGCCGCCGTTCAAAAGCGCCTCCTGAAGATGATTCCTAGTTCCGTGCGGAACTGGATTGCAGTTAAAGCAGTTCAACAATCCACCTAGAAAAATCAAAAATAATATGACAACTTCACACTTAAACAAATTAATCGGCAGGTCGCCTTCGCGGCTTGCTCTCCTCTTCATCCCGCTGGTGCTCGTTTGCTTTGCGCTTTCGCCGATGGCGCAAGCACAACTACCTTCACCATCGCCTGACGGAGGCTATCCCGGCCAAAACACCGCTGAGGGGGATGGTGCGCTTGCTAACGATGACACTACCACTGGCATCGCCAACACGGCCAGCGGTTATGCTGCGCTCTTTAACAACACTACTGGCAGCAACAACGCGGCCAACGGTAATACGGCGCTCTACAGCAACACCACCGGCAGCGGCAACACGGCCGACGGTTATGCTGCGCTCTTAAGAAACAGCACCGGTTCCGGCAACACGGCCAGCGGTTATCAGGCGCTCAATTCCACTACAACCGGCAGCGAGAACACGGCCAACGGCGTCCAAGCGCTCTACAACAACACCGGCGGCGGCTCAAACACGGCCAACGGTGCTAGTGCGCTCTATAGCAACACCACCGCCAGCAGCAACGCGGCCGACGGTGATAGTGCGCTCTTTAGCAACACCACCGGCAACAGCAACACGGCCGACGGTTATGCTGCGCTCTTGAGAAACAGCACCGGTTCAAGTAACATCGCAGTAGGCTACGAGGCTGGCCAACATCTTACCACGGGCGACAACAATATCGACATCGGCAACGACGGGGTTGCAGCCGAGGCGAACACCATTCGCATTGGCAACGCAAATCAAACCAACACTTACATTGCAGGTATTAGTGGAGTAACAATTTCTACTGGTTCTCCAGCAGTAGTAATTGATAACACGGGACATCTAGGAACGGTTGACATTAGCACTTTACAAGGTCCTCCTGGCCCGCAAGGCTCACCTGGGCCACAAGGTTCTCCTGGTCTAACAGGTCCTCAAGGTCTGCAAGGCGACACTGGTGCCACAGGCCCCGCTGGTCCACAAGGAGCCATTGGTGCGACAGGCCCCGCTGGTCCACAAGGTCCACAAGGAGCCATTGGTGCGACAGGCCCCGCTGGTCCTACTGGGAATACTGGTCCGCAAGGTGTAGTGGGCGCACCCGGCCCGATTGGCCCACAAGGCCAAGTTGGAGCAACAGGTCCGCAAGGTGTACCGGGTCCAATCACAACTGGGTCAGTTGTCATGCTATTGGTAGTAGGCGGTCAAGCCCCGCCTCCGCCGACTGGCTATACCTTTGAAGGTTATACGTTGCTAGCGTCAAAGCCAAACGGTGGCGGGCAAACGACTAGCTACGCTGTATACGCAAAGAATTAAATACGCGACACACTCTCTAAATCTGCGCCCGCTTCAATAAAAGCAGCAGCATTTCACAATCAGCCGTCACGCTTCACCGCGTGGCGGCTTTTTGTTTTGCCTCGCCTCACACACTTTGAAATCGCCCGCGTGCTCGTGCGTTTCGATCACGTTGCCAGCTTCATCACAAACGCGAATCGCTCGCACTGGATGTGATGCTATCTGTGGCGGCGTGAATGTCGGTGACGCGTTCCGGCAGGTTGAGGGCTTGGTGATGGTGTCGGGTTCGGAGTCGGCGTAGCTATGGGTATTGCTTTTAATACAGGCTCGGCTGTGGGGGTGGGAGTTGGGGACTGTTCCGACGGCGGAGTTGAAGGTTGACCAATCAGCGAGTGTGTTAATACATCCAAGCGCCGAGCATCTCTTGCTAAGACGATAGTCAAAACGATCAAGACAATGGTCAAAGCGATCAAGGCGATGGTCAGATAAGTATTTATGATCGCAAGCCTTCGGGAATCCATCGGCAGTCCATCTTAAGCCAGAAACGGCGACGTGACGCGCGAAAATCGTTGCCGCGTGGAGAACAAAAGAGGCACGATGCGTCCCTGTGAAGCATTGGGAAATCATCGCTGACAATCTCAGCAAAGCCGGCTGGAGTTGGGGCTGCGTCTCGGCGATTGATTTCACCCGGCGAACGATCTGGATTGTTGACGCGCATCGCGGCGATGGAAAACGTTCCGTTGTGCACGCGGGTGAAAAGCTAACGGTGTTTCTGGAACTGGTGGCTGCGACACGATCTACGGGCGCGGTGCCGGGGTTGGGCGCGGCCGCGGTGTTGGAGCAGGCCTGGGGGTAATACTTGGAGTTCCAGTTGTTGTCGGCGTCGGCGAAGCTGTTACAGTCGGCGTTGCTGTTGCGACCGGGGTTGCAGTAGGGGTTGCTGTTGCTGTAGGTGTACGAGTCGCTGTAGGCGTGGAAGTCGGCGTCGGAGTGGGCGTCCCTCCGCTTTGGACCTCAAAGGAGCCCTTGTCAATACGACCATTTACGATCCTAGAGTAACCTGGGCCGCGCTGATCGTAAAGCGGCGGGGGCGTAAAGTTCGGGTCTCCCGTATCAATGGCGGGGCTACCGGGCAATAATGCGTGCGTGAAGGTTGGGCCACCGTTATCTTGCAGCGGACCGAGCATTGGATCGATGTTAATCTGATCCCCCGGGCCAGTTAAGACACCGCCCCCGTTATCGCTGGCGATGTTGTATCCAAGTGAGGTGATCGCGCCACCACTGTTGAAAATCGTTCCGCCGGACGCGCCAGCATTCAGGACAGTATCGCCGATCGTCGTTTGACCCGCGTTGGATATAGCGCCTCCCTGACCCGAAGGCACTGAGTTACCGCTGAGGGTGCTATTTGTCAGGGTAAGGGCCCCACCGTTGCGTATGCCGCCGCCCTCGGGCATCGTGCCACCGACGGTGTTACCACTGATTGTGCTGTTAATTACCGTCATAGATCCAGAGCAAGCGATCCCGCCACCGCCCGTGGGAACCCCGCCAACAGCGACGGTGTTACCACTGATTGTGCTGTTAATTACCGTCACAGATCCAGAGCAAGCGACGCCGCCACCGCCCGTGGGAACCCCGACACCGTCCCCGGAAACAGGACAACCCAAAACCGAGTTACCGATGATGGTGCTGTTCATCACTGTCAGGGTGCCGCCTATATCATTAAAGGCGATGCCGCCGCCTGTGCAAAGACCTTCGTTATTGTTAATCGTGCTGTTGCTTACGGTCATTGTCCCGCCAGCACTGATGCCGCCGCCGGGGCCATTTTGGCTTTCGTTGCCGCCGATTACGCTGTTCGTCACGGTCAGCGTTCCGCCAGCGCTGATGCCGATGCCGCCGCCGCCGGCGTTGGGAGGGAGAAAGCCCCCGGCATTGTTACTGAGGATGCTGGTGCCGCTGAGTGTGAGCCCTCCGTGGTTAAGGATGCCGCCCCCTCCGTTGTTGTCGCCAGTGGGCGGAAGACCATTCGTGACAGTGAAGCCGGAGATAGTGACGTCCGACCCGAAATTTTCAAACACGCGGGAAGCGGCGTTGCCGTTGACCGCCAGGGTTCCAGCACCAGGGCCGTTGATGGTCACGTTGTGGTTAATCTGAAGTTCGCCACTGGTCAGTAAGATAGTGCCGGACACGCCGGTGGCGTCAATCGTGTCGCCGTCATTTGCGATGGCGAGCGCGTTGCGCAACGAGCCGGGGCCGTTGTCATTGGTGTTTGTGACTACGATGATGCTAACTGGAAACGCATTGCCCACTTCCGCGAATCCTTTGCTCGCGCTGCTTCCGACCTTGGCCACCCTTAGCCTGGTAGTGTTCCGCTGTGCCAAGGCGAAGGGCATTGCGCAGATGGCTAAAAACAGAAGCCAGTAAAACGCGCCTCGAATAAGATGCGCTTTGATCGCGGGGCCAATGTGCGCTTTCACCCTGCTTGCGGCTGTGCGTAAACATCTTTTACTCGAAGCGAATCAAAGATGTCGAGACATTTTTCGTCTTACGAGTTGGGGCTACGTCTCAGCGATTGATCCCAACGGGCGAACGATCTGGATTGCTGACGCACCTCACGTCGGCGGAAAGCGTTTCGTTGTGCGTGCGGATGAGAAATGATAGCCTTTTGGAACTGGCCGCGTATCAGGCGAGGCCCTACGTGAAAATTAGGCGGTGCCTAACTAGACAAATTCGTACGGTTTTCGTAACAAATCGCTCACGTGAGGTGGAAAGGGCGCGTCGGTTGTGTTCATCCCCGGCGCGTCCCTACTTTCATAAGCCGATCTTGATTCAGGCGGAGGACTTTCCCCGCTGGGTTCTTCGCCTACTCCGGACCTGCAACCCCAAACATTAACTTAGGCGGAGAAAGAAAGAAGGAACCATGAATCCATTGATTCAGCTTAAAACAACTCCACCGCTTCTCATTACACTCACGCTTCTCTGCTTCGGGCTTTTGCCAAAAGCGCAGGCGGTCGTCCCGTCGCCGGACGGGTGCTACCCCGGGCTTACGACAGCGGAGGGATGCCTCGCCGTTCAAAACCTTACCACCGGCACCGGAAACACAGGAGTTGGCTGGCGTGCGCTCTTTTCAGCCGGTGCTTCTAACTTCAACACCGGCGTCGGTGCTGGAGCGCTGGTGCTGAATACCGGCGATTCCAATACCGCAGTGGGCGCTGCAGCGCTGTTGCTCAACACCACCGGCAGCAACAACACGGCCAACGGTTTTGAAGCGCTCTTTAGCAACACCACCGGCGACGGCAACACGGCCACCGGTTACGGTGCGCTCGTAAACAACACCACCGGCAGCGCCGACACCGCCAGCGGTGTTGGGGCGCTCTATCGCAACACCACCGGCTTCGGCAATACGGCCATCGGTAGCGGCGCGCTCTCTTTGAACACCACCAGCGATGGCAACACGGCCGTTGGCGGTAGTGCGTTACTTAACACCACGGGCAGCGGCAACACGGCCTTGGGCATTGCCGCCGGCGGCGTCAGCACCGGCAACGACAACACGGCCTTGGGGAATAATGCCGGTAGCAACGTCAGCACGGCGAACAACGTTATCGTCATCGGCGCGAACCTCGCAGGTGCGGATGTGAGCAACACCTGCTTTATCGGCAATATTTTCGGGGTGACAACGGCGATCCCCGACGCGATACCAGTCGTGATCGACTCCGTTGGCCAGCTCGGCACGATGAGTTCATCAGTCCGGTTCAAGAAGGAGATCAAACCGATGGAGAAAGACAGTGAAGCGATTCTGTCGCTTAAGCCGGTAACGTTTCACTACAAGAGTGACACCAAAGGCATGCCGCAGTTTGGTTTAATCGCCGAGGAAGTGGCCAAGGTAAATCCCGATCTAGTCGTTCGCGATAACGACGGTGAAATCTACACCGTGCGCTACGAGGCAGTGAACGCGATGTTGTTAAATGAGTTTCTCAAGGAGCATCGCAAAGTGGAGAAACTGGAAGCGGCCCTCCGCACAGTTAATGAGCGATTGGCAAAGCAAGCGGCGGAAATCCAGAAAGTGAGCGCACAGCTTGAAGCGAGCAAACCTGCGCCACAAGTGGTCCTGACTAATCGCTAGTAGCTGCCCGGCTCCGAAAGGTTATGGTGGCCTTGGCGTGAGAAATACAAGCCGCTTAGCCGGCTATCAGGCGAGATCCTATATGAAAATTAGGTGACGCCTGACTGGACAAATTTGCACGGTTTTCGCTTCAATAGCCCTTTGAAATTGCGACCCCGCAGAATGTCCGTCTCGCGACTTATCGGAGGAGCCCTTATTCTTATCGGAGTCTCTTATTCCTTACGGCAGATGCCCAGCGCGTACGGCCGGCTCTGCGT
>JBARAJ010000015.1:0-70071 GCA_049791915.1 Candidatus Udaeobacter sp. | reverse complement strand
CCGGACCGAAACCGGCGCTGGAGAAAATCATGTCGCAGGCGCAGGTCGAAGCAAAGGTGGAAGAATATCTGCGCAACTCCGAGCTGCTAGCCGAATACTGGCACCGACCGATCACGCCCGAGCAGCTCCAAGCCGAGATGGAACGAATGGCGCGGAACACAAAACAGCCGGAAGTTCTTCGGGAATTGTTTCAGGTTCTTGGAAACGATCCTTTTGTTATTGCTGAGTGCCTGGCCGTGCCGGTGTTAACGGAACGCCTGGTCGCCGAGTTATCCAACCACGACAAAGGCCAGCTACGAACCCAAGCTGCCAGCAACACATTTAGTATCACAAGGCCAGGCACCGCTGCCTACGTTTTTCCAGAGATTGATCCGTGCACCGATAACACCTGGACAGCGACCAGCACTACTAATGCGCCGGCTGCGCGATTCAGGCACACAGGAGTTTGGACCGGAAGTGAGATGATTGTCTGGGGCGGAACTCCTGATGGCACCAACGGTTCGAACACTGGCGGGAAATACAATCCCAGCAAGGATAGCTGGACAGTGACCAGCACCACTAATGCGCCCGTTGCGCGAGAATTCCACACGGCGGTTTGGACCGGAAGTGAGATGATCGTCTGGGGCGGAACTCCTGATGGCACCAGCTATTTGAACACTGGCGGGAGATACAATCCCAGCACTAACACCTGGACAGCGACCAGCACCACTAATGCGCCCAGTGCGCGAAAATTCCAGACGGCAGTTTGGACCGGAAGTGAGATGATCGTCTGGGGCGGAACCAACGGGAGCCCTTTGAACACTGGCGGGAGGTACAATCCCAGCGCTGACATTTGGACAGCCACCAGCACCACTAATGCGCCCAGTGCGCGAGACTCACACGCGGCAGTTTGGACCGGAAGTGAGATGATCGTCTGGGGCGGATTTGATGGCACCAGCTATTTGAACACTGGCGGGAGATACAATCCCAGCACTAATAGCTGGACACTCACCAGCACCACTAATGCGCCCGAGGGGCGATTCCTTCACACGGCAGTCTGGACCGACAGTGAGATGATTGTCTGGGGCGGACTTAACGGCGGCCTCATTTTGAACACTGGCGGGAGATACAATTCCAGCACTGATAGCTGGACACCCACCAGCACCACTAATGCGCCCGTTGCGCGAGACTCACACGCGGCAGTTTGGAACGGCAGTGAGATGATTGTCTGGGGCGGACTTGGCACCGGCGTCGCCTTTAACACTGGAGGGAGATACAACCCCAGCACTGATAGCTGGACACCCACCAGCACCACTAATGCGCCCGTTGCGCGAGAACCTTACGCGGCAGTTTGGGCTGGCAGTGAGATGATCGTGTGGGGCGGAACTCCTGATGGCATCAACGCTTTGGACAGTGGCGGGAGATATTGCGCGGAGCTGCCCCCGAGACCAACCCCGACACCCAGGCCGCGCCCGACTGCTGCGCCTCGGCCATGATCGCTGGTGATCCTCATACGTCAACGAACTTCCAAAGGCTACGATCGCGGCGCGTACAGATAGAAGAAGTGATCCGCGTCTCACAGAATGGAGCCAGCGGGCGCCGAGCGACATGGACGGGAAGGCCCGACGACCGAGTGAGCGGGATGAGCGAGTCAACCGCCTACAACCTCCAGGCGAATTGTAGGGCGTTTGTGTCAAACGCCTTTGTCGGTCTCGATTCGCGGGAACAACGGCGTTGGTTTGCCGACGACATGTCCATCCGGCAATCTCCCCCACTCCGCATCCGCGAGCGAAAACCGTTCTTCTTTTCCGCTCAGTTCCATCTTCCAATTGAGCTGATCGAACATTCCATGCGCCGCCTTCGGCGTCACCGGCGAAATCAAAATTGCGATGACGCGCAGGGACTCGGCGAGAGTGTAGAGCACCTTATCAAGATGCTCGCGTTCTGCAGAATCCTTAGCTAATACCCAAGGTCTCGCAGCATCAACAATCTGATTGCACTGCAAAGTCAGATTGAGAGCAACCTGACACGCAAGATGTGGAACGCGGCCTGTCATAGCGTTGACGTATTCAATCATGCCTAATGTCGGAGAAACACGGAGACCGTACTCTTCGACAGGATGTGATTCGATGCTTTTGGGGCGCGTCAGCGTTCTCGCGCGATACTTCTCTATCATCGTTAAAGATCGATTCAGTAAATTGCCTAACGTGTTTGCCAGATCCGCGTTGTAGCGGTCGACTAGTCGATCCTCCGAAAAGTCCGCGTCCTTTCCAGTCGCGATATCGCTCATCAAATAGTAACGAAGCGCCTCAACGCTGTATTTATCGGCTAGCACGAATGGATCCACGATGTTCCCGACGCTCTTACTCATTTTGGCGCCGCCGATATTCCACCAACCGTGCACTAACAATTGCGGCATTTGATCATCCGGAAAACCGATCGCGTGCAGCATGATCAACCAGTAAATGCCGTGCGCAGGAACAAGAATGTCTTTGCCGATGATTTGCAGCGCAGGCCATTTGTCGCGGAATTCAAGTGACTGTGCGTTGTAGGGGAAGCTGTCCGCTTCCCCTACAGTTGGATCGTAGCCGGCAAAGCTGATGTAGTTCGTTAGGGCGTCGAACCAGACGTAAGTGACGAAATCTTTGTCGAACGGCAGCTCGATTCCCCAATCGAGCCGCGATTTCGGACGTGAGATGCAGAGATCGCCGCTGATTCTCTCAACGGCGTTGCGCAATTCCTTTTGACGAAAATCGGGAATGACTGCGTCTGCTCGATTGTTGAGGTACTGAAGCAGCCACTCTTTGTGCTGACTTAGCTTGAAGTAATAATTTTCTTCTTCGCGAAATTCGATCTCGCCCCACTCCGGGCCGAATTGGCCGTCGGGACCGCGTTCTTTGTCGGTAAGGAATTGTTCCTGACGAATTGAGTAGTAACCGGACTGTTTGTCCTTGTAGATCTGGCCTTCATCGAACAGCCGCTGCAGAATGCCTTGAACGACTTTCTTGTGCCTGTTACTCGTTGTCTCTGCCCATTCATCGTATCGGACATCAAGCTTTTTCCAAAGATCGATGAATTTTTGCGTGATGCCTTTAACGAATTCGGCGGGTGGTACGCCCGCTTTCGCAGCCGATTGTTGGACCTTCTGGCCGTGTTGATCGACGCCGGTTAAAAAGAAAACGTTTTCGCCTTTGAGCCGATGATAGCGCGCAATCACATCGGCCAACACTTTTTCGTAAGCGTGGCCGACATGCGGCGGCGAATTCGTGTAATCGATCGCCGTGGTGATGAAAAACGTTATCGGCATTCTGTGCATCATCTGTAGCGGCAGTGTCTCACTGTCGCAAACGTCCCGGCCTGAGGTCGCTGCTAGAGGGCTGTAGCCGCGTCGCTGTGCGACGCGTGCGCGCGGCCTACAGGGCCGCGGCTACAACTCCGCTTTTGTAGGGCGTTTGAAAGCCCGGCCATTGCTTCGCATCTGTTATGGCTGTGAAACGCTGTTCCGATTGGGTTTGGCGCCTGACACAGGCGCCCTACAATTTACGAAACGCGGATCTTCTTCCAAACGCCGCCTTCTTGCTTCCAGTTATATAGGGGTTTGCCGTTGATTTTATGAACGGACGTTTCCGTGACGCTCAATTTGCCGGGCTTAACCACCATAAAGAAATCAATGTCGTAAATTTTGCCATCGGTGCCCTTCATATCGACACAGGCGAAGTATTTGTCGCCGCCAAGATTCGAGAACCGATCGTCGTGGAGTTTGACCAGGTCGAGCGCCAGATCTTTGTGCTGATACGGCATATGAAATTTGTTGTCGGGAGATTTCGCAGCGTAGCCGCTGATGAATCTCTTAAGTCCGTCAGAAACGTCTGACATGGTCGCTTGCATTATCGTAGCTTGAGGAGCGCCTCTTGTTGTCTGCGGAAGTTGTTGCGATTGGGATTGCGGCGGAGCTATTGGATGTTCCTGCGCAAGAAGCGACACAACGGGTGCAAGAAGCAAGCCAACGGTTACGCGGATCACAGCTCTTGTAGTCATATGTAATCAAACTGCCGGAGGAATCGTTGCACCGCAAGGTTCGCTTCGCTGTCGCCGCGTCGCTGCGCGACGCGTGCGCGCGGCCCATACGGCCGCGGCTACAATTTCACCGATCGCAACCGAAGCGCGTTGGCAATTACTGAAACTGAGCTAAAGCTCATCGCGGCGCCAGCGATCATCGGGCTGAGAAGAATGCCAAACAGCGGATAGAGAACGCCAGCGGCGATTGGCACGCCGAGCGCGTTGTACATGAACGCGAAGAAAAGATTCTGCCGGATGTTACGCATCACCGCGCGACTGAGATGCATTCCTTTGACGATGCCCATCAGATCGCCTTTGACCAGGGTAATGCCAGCGCTTTCGATCGCGACATCGGTCCCCGTCCCCATAGCCACTCCCACATCGGCGGCCGCGAGCGCAGGCGCGTCGTTAATTCCGTCGCCCGCCATTGCGACGATCGCGCCACTGGCTTTTAATCTTTTGACGATCTCGATTTTCTCATCCGGCATCACTTCTGCGCGGAACTCATCGATCCCCAACTCGCGGGCAACCGATTCGGCCGTGCGCCGATTGTCGCCAGTGCACATGATGATTTTCAGGCCCATGTCGTGAAGCATGCGAATCGCCGTTCTGGTTGTCGGCTTGATGGGATCAGCGATGCCAATGACTCCGATTGCGCGTCCATCTACTCCGACCCAAACGGTTGTTTGCGCTTGTTCCTGCAGGCGATCTGCTTGCATCCGAAGTTCGTTCGAAAGCGTAACATCGGAATCAGCCAGAAATTTTTCTTTGCCGACAAGCACGCGCCGGCCGTCGAGATTTGCGGACACGCCGCCACCGGTCGTGGACTGAAAATCCGTCACCTCGCGCAACGTGATTTGTTGCTTTCTCGCCGCTTCCACAATTGCGCCAGCAAGCGGATGTTCGCTGTGCGCTTCCACTGAAGCCGCAATCTGCAAGAGCTCGTGATCGCTCGTGCCCTTGTCACTAACGCGGCTGACGACCTCGGGTTTACCGGCTGTTAATGTGCCTGTCTTGTCCGTGATCAGGTGCGTCACTTTTTCGGTGATCTCAATGGCCTCAGCGTTTTTTACCAAAATCCCCGCCTGCGCAGCGCGCCCGACGCCGACCATGATGGACATCGGTGTCGCAAGCCCGAGCGCGCACGGACATGCAATAATCAGAACCGAAACGGCATTCACGAGCGCGTAAGCCATGGCAGGCGGCCGACCGATAATCGACCACACGACAAACGTAAGTGCCGCGATGCTGATGACCGCCGGAACGAAATAACCTGACACAGTGTCAGCGAGTTTTTGAATGGGCGCGCGGCTGCGTTGCGCCTCCGCTACCATTTGAACAATTTGCGCCAGCAGCGTTTCCGATCCGATTCGTTCCGCACGCATCAAAAACGAACCGGTCTGGTTCACCGTAGCACCGACCACTTTGTCGCCAGCGCCTTTGCTTACCGGCATCGGTTCGCCTGTGATCATCGATTCGTCGATGTTGCTTTGACCTTCAACGATCACACCGTCGACGGGCACCTTTTGCCCAGGCCGCACACGCAGTAGATCGCCTTTTTGAATTGCGTCGACCGGAATCTCATCTTCCTGGCCGTTGCGGACACGATGCGCGTTTTTTGCCGCAAGACCTAGCACGGCTTTGATTGCATGCCCGGTGCGGCTGCGCGCTTTTGCCTCGATCAACTGGCCTAACAACACCAGCGTCGTGATGACTGCTGCTGCTTCAAAATAGAGATCGACCTCCCCATGGCGCCGGAAGGAGTCGGGAAAAATTCCGGGCGCGATTACCGCAACGACGCTGTAGACATAAGCCGCGCCGACGCCGACAGCGATCAACGTAAACATATTGAGGCTGCGGTTGACGATCGACTGCCAGGCCCGGGTGAAGAAGAAGCCGCCCGCCCAAAGAACCACCGGAGTCGTTAGGCCAAACTCGATCCACCTGCCGACGTGTTTGGGAACGAGCGCATCAAGATGCAGTCCAGGAATTGCATGGCCCATCGCGATGATCATCACCGGGATGGTAAGCACGAGCGCGATCCAGAACTTGCGCGATAGCGAATTGATCTCGCCTTGGTCTTCTTCGTCCCCTGCCCCAATCGTCTTCGGCTCCAGATTCATGCCGCATTTCGGGCACGCGCCGGGATGATCTTGTTCGATCTCCGGATGCATTGGGCACGTGTAGATCATGGCGGATCGTTTAATGACTTAACGAACATTCGTTGTCGCTGCGTCAACTACGAGCTTTCAGGTCTATAAAATGGCGAAGTCCGAATGTCGAATGACGAACCCACGCTGTGCTCACTACGTGCAATCCATTCTTGTAGGGCGTCTGTGTCAGACGCCGGCGTTTCACAGCCGTAACGGATGCGAAGCAACGGCCGGGCTTTCAAACGCCCTACAATGGCAGTGAACGCTCGAGACAGATTTGTCTAGGCAACCGGCGAGTACTCTTTCGGGACTAGCATGCCTAACGAACATCGTCGCGTGATTGCCGGACCAAACATTATGCGGCTTTCGCAGTTTCCATCTCTTCGGTGTATTTGCCGAACCGCGCTTTACTGTTGCACCACGCACGGTGATGGAATGCCGTTTGAGCAGCACCGACGTTTGCTGTGTCCCCTTTCCAAGCTTTGAGGACCGGAGCTTGCAAAGCGCGCCCATATGAAAAGCTCAACTGCCATGGCAAGTCCCCCATTCGATTCATCGCGTTTAGATGTTCGGTCGCTTGCTGATCGGTTTGGCCGCCCGAGAGAAATACAATCCCCGGCACAGCCGCTGGAACCACGCGCTTCAGACAACGAACTGTAGCGTCAGCGACTTCCTGCACTGAAGCCTGCTTTGGACTTTCTTTGCCCGACAGCACCATGTTCGGCTTCAGCAATATTTCTTCGATTACAACGCGGTGTTCCGCTAAAGAGTCGAAAACGCTGCGCAATGTTTGCTCGGTGACTTCGAAATGCCGTTCCAATGTGTGCGTGCCGTCCATGAGCACTTCCGGCTCGACGATGGGCACCAAATCACCTTCCTGACAAAGCGCCGCGTAACGCGCCAACGCTTCCGCGTTCGAATCGATGCATGTGCGCGTGGGAATCGCGTCGCCGATTGTGATGACTGCGCGCCATTTGGCAAAACGCGCGCCAAGCCTCCGGTATTCGGTCAATCGCTCGCGCAGTCCGTCCAAACCTTCCGTGATCTTTTCGACGGGAAAATTGGCCATGGCTTTGGCGCCTTTGTCCACCTTGATGCCGGGAACGATCCCCTGCTGCTCCAGCACTTCGACAAAGCTCCGTCCGTCGCGAGTCTTCTGTCGAATCGTTTCATCAAACAGAATCACGCCGCTGATGAATTCGCCGGCACCTTTTGTGGTAAACAAAATTTCACGATACATCCGCCGGTTCTCCTCGTTCGAAGGCACGTTGATGCTTTTCAATCGCTTCTCGATCGTCCCCGAACTTTCATCGGCTGCCAGGATCCCCTTGCCCGGCGCGACCAGTTTTCTTGCTACGGTTTCCAAATCGTCAGTGTTCATGCTTCTTCTCCTTATCGATTGGTTTGTTGCTCATCATAATTGCACTAACAAATTCGTCGCAAGTTTGAAAACTTTGGCTTTGCATCTGATCTAGGGCAGCCTCTCTGTATTGTAGGGGACGACGTTGTCGTCCCGGGGAAGCTGTCAGCTTCCCCTACAGCGCGGAAATCGGCGGGAAAGAACCGCACGCACTGCGCCGCTATCTCGGAGATGTTCAGGGCAGCGCCTTCGTGACATGCAACTGACAATCCCGCCACGTCGGCGAGTCGGGCGCGTTCAGCGGACTCATTGGCGCCGGGACCGGCGCCGTCGGATCGACGATGCCGATGCGCTTGTTCACCCAGAGCACCTGGTACGCCCACGCGGGGAGGGGCGCCGCTCTCGACGTGCACGACCAGTTGTTGAAGTGAAGGTTCACGAGATAGAAGTTCCGCTTCAGTTTACGGAGCACCTCGACAATCTTCGGATCGCCGAACCCGTGCATTTCCATCGCGAGCTGCGGAATCGATGCGAGCAGTTCGTCTGGCGCTGCGAGAAGCGATTCCCATTCTCCGCCTTCGATGTCCATCTTGATGATCACACGCCGGCCGCTATCTCCGTTTTTGCTGATCTGGTTTTCCAGCGTGTCGAAGAAGTGCGAATCCCTTTGGCCCGTCCGATCTCCGACGCATTCGTTGTGAAAGACAAGTCTGCCGCCGTCGCAACTTGGCCTCGCTGGATCGAAACAATCGTATTCGTGCACGGGAACGTGATATCGGCGCGACACCTCGCATGCCCAGTCGTCGTTTGGGCCAACACCGTACGAGTATCCCGTATCGAGCGGTTCAATCAGATTCTCGCACATCAGGTAACCGCCGTCATTGGCGCTGCCAAAGCGCTTGAGCGTACAGTTTTTTAAGGTGACTGGCTGGAGCTCCGCGAGAATCGCCTCACGCAGTTTGCGCCGCGCTGCATCGCGCCTGAGGTCGCCAATTAGGACGGCTGCGGCTGCTACAAGAGCAATAATGACGAACGTGATTCGAATGAGAGGCCGTTTGATGAAACTGTCTTGCATAAATAGCGGTCTCTCTTAAGACCATTCTTATACTGGTGGTTAGTCGTTAGGATCCCGTGGCTCGTTTGGTTTTAGATCATGGGTGCCGGGCAGGCGGCGTCACGCCTAAACATGCCACGATCACCACGACTGCGACGCCAAGATAAGTTTCACAGATCACATTCCGACGGAGTTGAGCCAGCAAGTCTGGGTCTGCGGCAGCCTTTGGCAGCTTTGCTTTGACGAGGAACCGGTTGCGTACGCCGAAACCAACGAGGATGGCGAATAGCGCGAGCTTAAAAAGCAGAAGCTGGCCATAAGGCGTCGTGAAAAGCGCGTAAATTGAACCGATGAGCAGCCAACTGTTGGAAATTCCACTTACGACGAGAACGCTCACACAGCCCAGGCTGAGCGCAGAAAAACGGGGCAGTAGATAAGGCACCATTTCGCTTAACGAGAACGACGCACGAACGCGTGCCAGAAAAATCGCCAGCGGCACGAGGCCGCCGATCCACAACCCTGCCGCGCAAAGATGAATCATGTCGCCTAACACACCAAAGGGCTTCATTGTGGCGGCCGCGGCGTGGCTGATCAATGCCAGTGAAACGAGAAGAACAACGCTTACCAGCCAAAGAACCGTAGTCAGCGCCCTTCGTGCTTTAACTTGCGCCAGAGTGGAGGCGACGAGAACAAACGCAATTGCGATCAGTCCGAGACGAAGCCGCCAGACTCGACCGAATTGCGTTTCAAGCAAAACCGTCCCCCACGCTGACGACGAGAAAGTATTCTTGAGCGGCAATCCACTCATGCTCGCGACTTCGAGCCAAAACCAGAGGACAGCGGAAAGAAGAGCCGCGATCAGACTCCAAACAGCCAAGCGGAATAAGCGCCGCTCGATTTCGTGCAAATCGTCGCTTTCGGACGGGCCGGTCAAGCCGAGCATAACGAGATCGAAGGTAAAGATTCCCGCAAGCAGGATTGACGCGGCGATGTGCACAGCACGAGTAATGATGAGCGTGGTTACCATCAAATTCTCTCGCGTACGAATGCCTAACGAACGACCCGGAACGTGAAGTTTCCGTTTGTCACGTGTGTATCGACAGAAACTACGCGCCACACGACCTTGTATGTCCCCGCGGAGAGTTGCGGCAAAGAAATATGCAGCAACGCGTGGTCGGAGCGATCCAGATGCAGATCGTGCTTGTCTACTTCTTTCCCAGATGCGTCGAAGACCCGAATGCCGCTAACGGCGGGTTCGATATTCTCCGTAAATCGAATTCGAACTTCGCTCGGCGATGTCTGCACGGTGCTGCCCACGGCAGGCTCCGCGCGTTGAAGAAAAGCATGCGCTTCAAGTCTGGCTGAACCGGCCACAAAAATCAGGAGAAGGATGATACCTTTCATTTTCTTCCTCCGAAGAGTGGACGGCCGATGCTGTGTGGGAAAAGATCGTCCAGATAAAAGTGCAACTGCGCAATAAAGCCGACGTCATTTCCGGTGCGCGAATTAATAGGAATCACCGCTTCGGCGCCGACTTGAAAGTATTTGCCAGACCAGATGACGCCGGGGTTTATCGTGCCGGTCGTTTGTCCTTCTTGTCCGCGGTTTAGCGGAGTTTCCAATGCAAATTCTACCAACGGAATCAACCGATCTAGTGGCGCGTGCAAGTGCAAGTCCTGCACCTGCGATTGCAGGTAGATCAGGCTGTACTCCAGTGCAAAGCCCCACTCCAGCACGTCGGGGTGCCGCTCAACCTCAATATCACGTTCGCCGGTCTGGACATCCACAGTAACACTGCGGGTGGTTGCGGTTGTGGGGATCGCGATGCCAACCTGCCCTGTGACGGCGACCGGCTTCAAGAAACGCAGTTCAGTAGGCAAATCGCCAAATCCTTTGCCGAAAAAAATCCCTGGCGCCCAGGTGCTAAAGGAGTCGGCGCCGACCGAGCGCCCGCCGGTGCCACCGACATCTACGCCGAGGCCGAGGGATACTACGGCTTCATGTTCGTCGTTTTCAAAGAACTCGTATTTCGAGCCGATGGAGAGATTGTCGAAGCCATTCACGGCCTTGCCCTGTGAAGGGTCGAGCGTGATGAACGTCTCGCCAAACTCAATGTCCCATTTCGGCGTAATGCGCAGTGCGATATCGGAGCCTATCTCCGTATCGCGTGTGCCACCGTTATCCGGCGTGACAACGCTCGATACGGTGGCCAGCGAGAATTCATCAGCAACAAAGGGATCATCGGTTGAAAGCGTCGCCGGAAAAAACCGCGCGCCCGCAAAACCATGACCGTAAGCCATGTTCGTTGCAGTGAATTCGCACACGGCGCCAGCAAGCCAAAAAAACATAGGTAAAAATTTCATCTCAATCCTCCGAAAGTTGGAACAGCCGCGATTGCTGGGCGGCGGTTTCCGGTTGTGTAATGCGCTGCCGGCTACGACCCGTGCACACGCACGGCGTAACCCATCAGGCGCGAACTAACTGAGGAGTGACCGCGGTGGCGGTACAGGCGGAGATCGCCCGATTTGAGAAGAACAAAAATCGCGCACCGTGTATTCGAAAGGAATGAATGGTCGTAAAGAAGAGGGCGTCCGCCACACGCAGATCATGTCGACCTTCGGCGTCAGAACTTGGAGATCTGATTTCTTTTCGGTCGAATTCGCCTTGTTAACCACGCGACAAAGAGAACACGGATGCGCGCCATCGAACGTTTGCGCAATCGCCTGGCACAACGTGCCGCGTTTTGAATAATCGATGATCATCGACGTCCATGCGATGGATTGCAGCGTCAGCCAATGCAGGCCGATTGCGGAGCAAAGCGCAAAAATTGTGACGATGCGGCCAATGCAACGAAACACAGTCGACATTAGCCACCGATAGCTGATGCGTCAACGCACTCGCTCGCAAGCGGATAATCTCGCCCGAAATTCGAGGCTGCCTCGAATGAACGAGCCGTCGCGCCGTTTCAAACGCATTACTGCGGCCGACTTGAGTCAGTGGTGAAATAATCTAGTACCCGAAGCTGAAGCTCACGGACGGCCAGTATCCGTAGCGGTAAGGATAGTATCCGTAGTACGGACCATTGTATCCACCGTAGGGATAACCGTAATAGCCAATTCCGTAGGATGGATAGCCGTAGCCCAAGCCGTAATAGCCCAACGAATATCCAGAGGACGGATACCAGTAATTGCCTCCCCATTGACCGCCGCCTCCCCAGTGACGGCCGCCATTCCAATTATATGCACGCCCCGCAAAGCGCGCCTGGCCGCGCGTGGCCCGCGCAACATAGTGACCGTGTCCACCGCGAGCACGGAAACCAGACTGTCCGCCCCTAACATGACCTGCGGCGGCATGTCCTTTAACAGCATGCCCGCCATGACCCCCGCCGTGACCTCCACGGGCATACGTTGGCGGCACAATTGCCAAAAAAGCTGCCACCATCAGCGTTCCAAACATTGAACGAATTACTTTCTTCATTTCGAGCCTCCTATTTACTTATTTCGTTAAAGGAGGCAGCGTTGGTTCCCTCGGCGTATGGGAAGTTCTATCGCGCGGCCTCCGAGTAACTTGCGATAGGGCAAACTGCACTCCGAGTTGCAATCATCACCGTCACTTGAGTCGTGTTCGAAGATACGTCAGCAACATTAATGTTAATCCGGGGGCAGTCCTTCGCGGCGCCACGGCAATCTTCCTTCGATTTCCAGTTGGAGCGACAAACTCAGGAACGTGCGGATGAGCACGATTAATCCAAGGACAAGCACGTTTTGAATTGTCGGTGCGACGACAACGGTTCGGATAATGTCGCCGGCGATCAAAAACTCCAGTCCCAATAAGATCGAGCGGCCGATGTCCTGCCGATAAGACGAATAGTAATTGCCTGTGTTATGCGCGCGACGAACGAGGAGACGCGCTGTGGCGACGATTGCACCGGCGGCGACGATGAAAACGCCGACGCCATCGACAGCCGTGCCGATGATTTCCATGAGTTGTCGAAAATTTTCCATCAACACCTTACTTGCCGGAAAGTGCGCTGCGTTTCAATGCTGTTCGTGCGGCCTGCTAGTTAGTCGCTAATGTAGCCACCGGCCTGTGGCCGGTCTCTGTTCGAATTGCAGCCAATAACAGATAAGCCAACGCCCCGCCGCGCCGTGGCTACAACAGCAGCCCCTGTATCAGAGAACTACCCTTCAAGAACAGCGCATGCGACAGCGTAATTTTCGGTGTGGCTGAGGGTGATAAGCGCCGAAGTGACACCCCGTTCTGCGGCAAAAGCTTCGGCCGATCCTGAAAAAACGAGAAAAGGTTCGCCGCTTTTTCTTTTCTGAATGTCGATGTTGCGCCAGCCCATCGCTTTGCCGATCCCGGTGCCGAAGGCTTTTGCCACGGCTTCTTTGCCCGCGAAACGCGCAGCGAGATGGCGTTCCGGGAATTTCATCGACATCGAATATTCAATTTCGCCATCTGTGAAGACGCGATGCAGGAACCGGTCTCCGAATCGCTCGATAGAATGCTGGATACGCGAGCATTCGATCACATCAACGCCGATGCCGATCACGCTCATTTGATAAGAGCTGTAGGGCGTTTCTGTGAAACGCCAGGGCTTGGCGTCTGACACAGACGCCCTACAAATCGGGTCGATCTCATTCGGGATAATTTGCCATAGCGGCGAGCATTTCCCTTACCGCATTTTCCAAGCCGACCCAGATCGCCCGCGATACGATTGCGTGACCGATATTGAGTTCGGTCAAACATGGAATGTGGTGCATGAGCGCGATGTTTTTGTAATTGATTCCGTGACCGGCATTGACCTGCATATTGGATTCTGAGGCTGCGCGGGCAGCCGCTCGCAGTTGTTCCATTTCTTCTTTTTGGATCTTTTCGGTAAATGCGTTCGCCAGTCTGCCAGTGTGCAATTCGACCATTTCCACACCCAGCTCGGCTGCGACATCCACCTGTTCCAACGTGGGATCGATGAACAGACTGACGCGAATCCCGGCAACCTGAAGCCGTCTGATCGTCGGCTCTAGTTCCTTGCGTTGCGCAATGACGTCCAGGCCGCCCTCTGTAGTGATTTCTTCACGTTTTTCCGGCACCAGGCAGACCTCCTCCGGCTTAATGCGCAGCGCGACGTCAATGATCGCCTCCGTATTGCCCATCTCGAGATTCAATTTCGTTATGATGTTCTGGCGGAGACGTTCGATGTCATGGTCTTGAATATGGCGGCGATCACTCCGCAGATGAGCGACGATTCCGCCGGCTCCTGCGCGCTCGCAAATCCGCGCGGCCACAAGCAAATCCGGCTCTGCATTCTTAGATTCCGGCATTGTGGCATAGCGCGCCTGCCGCACTGTCGCCACGTGATCGACGTTCACTCCGAGACGCAGACTGCTCATCGCGCCAAATAGGACTCACTCGACGAATGTGAGCAAGTTGGAACGAGCAAAATCTTGCATCGCTGCCATTCTGAGCGGAGCGAAGTTGCAACGCAGCGGATGAAGTCCGCGACGCCAAGCTTTCAAATTCTGGTTGTTTGGTCGGCCAAGCAACGAACAAATCCCGAGATATTCGAAAGCCGCGCCTATGCTTCGCAATTCATTGCAGCGCTTTCGCTCAACATGGCAGGATGCTGAACAGAAATGTTGTGGTTACGATTACCGCCGATTGACCGTCAGGGCGCGGGCGCGTTTGAGTCGCGATCTGTCGTCCGTTCTTCCGTGGTTTGGGTCTTGGCTTTGCTGGCGCTCTTACTGGATTTGTGGTGCGTCTTTTGAGCCCCGGACGCTTTCTCGCCCGTGCCATCCACGGCTTCCTTTGTTTTTCTCACTACGGTCTCGCCGGTCTCTTTTGTTTTCTTGCCAACCGTTTCAGCAGTCTCTTTTGTTTTCTCACCTGCTGTTTCGAGTCCGTCTTTAATCGTTTCCCCTGCTTTCTTCGCGCCGTGCTTGACGTCTTGAACTACGCCGTCCTGGCCGAGCGCAGTCAGCGCGAACGTCCCAACGAGAGCAGCAATTAAACTGGTAATTTTCATATTCCCTTCCTCCTGTTGATTCCGTCCTAATATTGGATCGAATCAGGCTGGCTAATCGCGCGCACGAGCAACGCGCGTTGACTAAAATTAGCTCCTATGCTCGCTGGTTAGGTAGAATGGCCTGCTCGTGCGGAGCACAACACGTGCGGCGGTAAATGCGTGCAAGCGTGGACAGAGAGACACCGAAAAGATAAAGCGTCGCAATCGATCCATAGGCAAATGTGAGGCGTGTCGGTCCGACTGTTTCATAACGCCGTGGGCTCGTCCCAATTCGTTTATTGCTATGCACGACGCGACCGCATCGGCGAAGTTGCCGGAAAAATTCGACATCTTCCATGAGCGGCACGTCTGGAAATCCCCCAGAGTCAACAAACGCTGCTCGCCGGCAGAACATTCCATGATCGCCGCATCGCATCCGGAGCAGAAGCCCCGCGTAATGCGCAAAGCCATCCGTCAGTCGGTATACAGCCGGCGTGGCCGGCAGACGGATCCGAAAGAAACCGCCACAGACTTTTGGATTGCGCATTATCCGCCCGATCTCATTCAAAGATTCCAGCGGCACTTCGGCGTCTGCATGCAAAAACCACAAAATATCGCCGCCTGCGGCATCGGCTCCGACGTTCATTTGTTTGGCGCGGCTGCGCTCGCCGCTTCGGATAACCTGGTCACAGAAGCCTTGCGCCAGCCGGTCGGTGCCGTCAGTGCTCGCGCCATCGACGACAATAATTTCCGCCCCACGGGTTCGCTCGCGCAGGGCCGAGAGAAACGCGCGTATCAACGGCGCCTCATTAAACACCGGAATAATAATAGAGACCTGCATGACAGATTTCTGTCTGAACTTCTCTTTGCGCGATAACGCACCAAAGATTTTCTCGAAACAAAATGGTTGCTCGATGCGTCTCTTGGACGAATAGAATTCAACAAATCTGAACCAAGAAACTCATATGATCACAAAAATCATTATCGCAGCAGCCATTGCACTATTCTTTACGCCGGCATCGTCGCTCTTTTCACAGGAGCATCCCGAGCATCCGAAAGCAGGTGGCGCCAAAAAGCAAGTTAGCACGGCTGACATTTCCGCCGGGATCAAGAAGCATATCACCGCCGAGACGAGCAAAAGCGGCGGAAAATTCCCCGTGAAATACGAGGGCCAGGATCTCGCTCTCGATTTAATAAAGGTCCACGATGATCGATTGCAGGACCTCGGCAGCGGGAAATATTTTGCCTGTGTAGACATGAAGGGAACCGACGGGAAGACTTACGACATCGATTTCTTCCTAACTGGGCAGCCGAGCAAAATGACAGTCACTGAGACGGCGGTGCACAAGATCGACGGCAAACCGCTTTACAATTGGAAAGAAGAAAACGGCAAGTGGAATAAAGTGCCCGTAAGCTAGGAAACAAATCGTGAAATTGACGATGCGCTTGGTTCTTGTTCCAACGCTGTTGCTCGCTGGCGTGCTCGCCATTCATGCCGCCGGTGAGCCTGGCATCATCAAAGGCGCCGATGAATTTGAGTTCGTTTATCGCGTCAAACTTCCGGAAATCACCGGCAGCGCTCGCATCTGGATACCGCTCGCGAAGACAGATCCTTTTCAAACCGTGAGTGTGGAAAAACAGAATATCCCGATGAAATGGGATAAGGTTCAGGACCGCGATTACGGCAATGACATTTGCGTAGTCAATGCGCAGCCGCAGGACAGTGGCAAAACGATCGAGCTCCGATACAAAGTCGTGCGCAAGGAAAAAGCCGCCTACCCGGCAGGCAATGCAGACGCCGCCCGATATCTTCGGCCGGAAAAATTGGTGCCGGTAAATGAAACGTTTAAAACGCTTGCCGAGAAAGCCGTAGCCGGAAAAACCGATGACCTCGAACGGGCGAAAGCTTTGTACGATCACGTCATCAGCCGCATGCGGTATGATAAATCAGGTAATGGTTGGGGTCGCGGAGACGCCGTATATGCATGCGATGTTCGCACCGGCAATTGTAGTGATTTCCATGCGTACTTCATCGCTTTGTCGCGAAGCATCAACATACCCGCGCGTTTCGCCATCGGCGCGACCATTCCAGCCGACAAGAATGAGGGCAAGATCGAGGGCTACCATTGCTGGGCCGAATTTCTCGCGGACGGTCAGTGGGTTCCGGTGGATATCAGTGAAGCGTGGAAGAACCCAAAGCTCGCTGATTATTATTTTGGTCATAATCCGGCGAACCGATTTGAACTGACGAAGGGTCGCGATCTGGTGGTCGACCCGGAACCTGAAAGCGGACCGATCAATTTCTTGGTCTACCCGCTGCTTGAGATGAACGGCGAGGTCGTAAAGCCCGAGACCACCTTCGAATTCAAGCGCATCGGCGCGTAAGGCGGGGGCACAGCGATCGTGGCTGTGCGGACAGCAGGGTTCCTGCCTGCTGTGCCGATGATTGACCAGGCGAGACGCCCGGTCGCCCCACAGGCAAGATGCCTGTGCTCCAGCTCGGCATTGTCGCTGTCAAGCTGACGATGCTAAAATCACGATCGCTTCATCCGTCGTCTTAATATGCCAAAAATTCCCTTGATGGATTACGTCGGCAACCCACTGCTGACTTGCCTGTTTCTCGTCCTGCTCTGGCTTCAGTGGAGATTTCCGTTGCGACGGCAACATTTCAGTGTCCTCCACCGGTTGGTGCGGAATTTTGTGCTCTCGATCCCGGGTTTCGCGATTGTTCGTCTCGCGATGTTGCCCATTCCGATCGCAATCGCGATCTGGGCGCGACAGCAACATGTGGGGTTATTGAATTGGATTGACCTTCCGACCTGGGCCGTTGTGATCGCGACGTTCCTTTTAATGGACTACGCCTATTGGTGGTGGCACTGGGCCATGCACATGGTGCCGTTGTTCTGGCGATTTCACAACGTGCATCATACGGACCTGGATCTGGATGTGAGCACGGCTGCGCGATTTCACTTCGGAGAAATGATTCTTTCCACCGGCTTTCTCTCTTTAGCCGTGCTGCTCTTCGGTATCGGTCCGATGATGCTCGTCGTGTTCTTCGCCATTTTTGAGGCAGCGACACTTTTTCATCATTCCAATTGGCGGCTGCCAATTCACGTCGAGCGAGTTTTGAACCTGATTCTCGTCACGCCCCGCATGCACGGGATTCATCATTCCATCGTGCAGCGGGAGACCAATTCAAACTGGGGCACGATGTTTTGTTGGTGGGACAAGCTGCATCGCACATTGCGCCGGGACGTACCGCAGGACGCCGTCACGATCGGGGTCGCTGCTTATCGCGAGGAAAACGAACTTACCCTGGGCAAACTCTTTGCGTTGCCGTTTCGTGCGCAGCGCGAGTGGCGATTGCCAAATGGCGAGATCCCAGAGCGCGCGCCGCGACCAGCGGAAGAGCTTGCTGAATGACCGCACGTCGGCTCATCGCGTCGCAAAGCTAACGACCTGTTCCCGGGAGAAACAGGTGATCAATGCTGAGCCACCCAGGCCCTGAAAAGAAAATCCAAAAAAGGATCACGAGGTAAAGCACCTCCGGCAGATACAGAAATCCCGCGAGCCACTCTGCTGGCGACGTTGCCTTGATATTGCGAATCGCTGTCGTCGCGATGGCAGCAATCATTATCGCCGCCAGCAACGCAGACGCCAGCGGCGTCACTGCGCCAAGTACAAGCAGCAACCCGCAAATAAACTCCACCGTCGAAACAAGGGCAGCGTTGAACTCGGGAAAAACGACATGCGCCTTGATCAATGTTTGGCGCATATCCTCCCGTCGCTCAGGCACGAAAAGTTTGGCTCGTCCGGACAAGAAAAACAGCAAACCCACAGCGACGCGCGCCAGAAAGATGGCGACCCATTCCAAGGAATGCAGTTCGTCGACGAAGACTCGTGCGCACCACATCGATCAAAGAGTGAAATTCAACTCGCGAGCCGTCAATGAAATTGGTGGCGAGAATCTTCTTGCAACCGATCTGTTTCGCCGCGACGAATTGCCTTGGGAGCAACATCATGTCAAAACCATTACTCATAGCTTTGCTGGGAGCGGGGTTCATCTGCGCGACTCTGAGCGCGCAAGAACTGCCGCTGGTTCATCAACCAACGCTAACTCCGCAAGACAGCGGGACGACCAACGGCCTGATCGCAGTGTGGCCGGTGAATCCACAAGTGGTCTGGGCGTCCGGTCGGAACGGCACATTCACCGTCACCACTGACGGCGGGCAAACGTGGACCGCAGGTGTGGTTCCTGGCGCCGAAACGCTGCAGTTCCGCGACGTGCAAGCTTTCAGCGCGAGCGTCGCGTATCTGATGTCGATTGGGGATAACCCGACTGATTTTCGTGTTTACAAGACATTGGACGGCGGCGCCACTTGGACAATCCAATTCGAGAATCAGAATCCAAGTGGTTTCTATGACGCGTTCGCGTTTTGGACGCCGCAACGCGGAATTCTGATTGGCGACTCAATCAATGGAGTGTTTCCCGATTTTCGCACAACCAACGGAATGACGTGGCAGGACATCAGTAATAATATGCCGCCGGCGCTACCCGGTGAAGGCTCTTTCGCGTCAAGCGGCACTTGCGTCACAACACAAGGTGGCAGGAACGCGTGGATAGCGACAGGCGTCGCAGCGATTGCCAGGGTACTGGCTACCACAGATCAGGGGAACACGTGGAATGCGTATGATACGCCGCTGTTTAGCTCGCCCAGCGCGGGCGCATTCACCGTTGATTTCCGCGATCCGCATAATGGAATCGTGGGCGGCGGCGATCTGGATCCCGGTGATCCCAATAATGCGCGCACCGCGATTTCCAGCGATGGCGGCAGAACTTGGACTCTTACGAGCCCGCCGCCAGTAACGGGTGCCATATTCGGGTTGAGTTACGTCGGACAGACTGGTCGCGGCGGCGGAAACAATCTCGGACGCGCCGTGGTGATCACCGCCAATGACGGAGGCGCGGCCTGGACTCCGGATGAAGGCACGACTTGGTTCACATTGCCAAATGTGACGGGCTTCTGGGCGGTAGCCTTCGCTACTCCCAAAGCAGGATGGCTCGTCGGAACGGATGGTCGCATCCTGAAGATTAGCTTCTAGCAAATGGCGAACGTATTACGGAACTTTTAACGTAAGTTGTGGAGAACGTCTATGGCTCTGTCTTCAAGGGTTTGAAATAAGCAATTCAAAGCTAAGTTGGACGGGACTCGCGTCCAAAACGCCTCGTAGACCAAGAAAGCTATCGTCCGCCAACGTTACGCGGCAGGGGCAAAGCACATCATGACTATCCAACTCATAAAACTCCTTACGATATCCAGTCTAGTTGCATTCATTTACAGTCACGTTCACGCTGCCGAGCTGACCAACGATCCACTTCCGACCGTTCAAGGAAACCTCGCAACACACAAAGCAGTTCTCGTCGATGTCCGCGAACCAGCAGAATGGAAGGAAGGGCATGTTGAAGGAGCGATTTCACTGCCGCTCAGTTCGCTGAAAAAAGGCCTCGATACAAGCGCGCTAGAACACCAACTTCCTAAGGATACGATCGTGTATACGCACTGTGTCATGGGAGTACGCGCTGTCGCAGCTGCGAAGATTTTGGAGAAGCTTGGCTACAACGTCAGGCCCCTCAAAGCTGGATATGAAGAGCTCGTAAAGGCTGGTTTTCAGAAAGCCGCTAATTAATCAGATCGATTTCTCGATCCTGCGTTACCAGTTTCAGGGCTTCCTGGACGCGACTAACAAATGCTGCGATAGCGATAGTTGCTACTGATTTTGACATGAACCGTTTCGCGCAAAAGCTGAGCGAGCAATCGATCTCGCTTCGTCGTGCGCAACCTGAAATTCTCCAGGTTAACGCGGGCAAGCTTTGCAATCTCACCTGCGTGCATTGCCATGTGAATGCTGGGCCGAAGCGGAAAGAGATCATGACGCGCGCGACAGTTGATCGGATCGTCGATTGGCTGGCGAATTCGGAGATTCCAACGGTTGACCTCACCGGTGGCGCGCCGGAAATGATTCCCGATTTTCGGTATTTCATCGAGCGTGTGAAAGAGTTGCAGCCGTCACGTCACGTGATCGATCGCTGCAATCTCACCATCTTGCTTGAGGACGCGTACCACGATCTCGCAGAGTTTCTTGCCGATGAAAAAGTAGAGATCATAGCTTCGATGCCGTGTTACTCAGCAGACAATGTAAACGCGCAACGCGGCGACGGTGTATTCGAAGGCAGCATCGCGGCAATGCAACTTCTGAACTGGTTAGGCTACGGAATTGATCCAGAGTTGCCATTCCATCTCGTTTACAATCCGGTTGGAGCGTTTTTGCCATCCCCCCAGAATGAGCTTGAGGCCGATTACAAACGGGAGCTGGAAAAGCATTTCGGAATTGTGTTCAACAGGCTTTACACGCTTACGAATCTTCCGATCGGCCGGTTCGGCGCTTACCTGCGCCGCGGCAATCGGCTCGACGATTACATGCAACTTCTGATCGATGCGTTCAATCCAGCGACGATCGACGGTCTCATGTGCCGCAACACGATCAGCGTCGGGTGGCGTGGTGAAGTTTATGATTGCGATTTCAATCAGCAGCTCGGAATGCAATGGAAGAATGGGCAGCCGATCTTTTTGTGGGACCTCAACCCCAATTCGCTCGAAAATCGCGAGATCATGACCGGCGATCACTGTTTTGGTTGCACGGCTGGCGCGGGCTCCAGCTGCGGCGGTGCGATTGTGTAAGTGCTGTCTTGTACCCGCTTCGCTGTGCGAAGCCTGCGCGCCGCCCTCACGGCGTCGGCTACAGCGCCAGCGGTGACAGCCGGACGCGTTGCCAGCTCTTTGCTCGAACCAAGCGAAGTCGACGTCCATTGTAGGGCCGGCGCTCTCGCCTGCCAATGTTCACGGCAACCGACGCGGTTGCCCTAAAATCTTACTCGAGAGGCAATTCGATTCGTTCTTCTTCTTCGCGCGCTACGAGTTTGTTTCGTTCAATGATACGCGCGCAGGTGTTCCACCGCAGAATCGCATCATCGTGACCGGGCGGGCTAAGCGGCTCGGCTTTTTCGAACCAGTCCATTGCTTCGCGCAAAAGATCGTAAGCCTGAAACCGGCAGCCTGGCGTGTGCTGACGCAGTTTCGTTTTTGCCCGGCGTTCGGCGATGATTCCGGAATAATACGCGCGCTCATATTCCGATTTCACGCGGCTCAGCAATTCTTTCGTTTGCGTCTCGCTAACGCCATACGTTTTTTCGAAGCGATCGGTAAACGCGAGCAAAAGTGTGATGATGGCCTGCTGGTTATCGGGATCGACGGCAAGAATATCGAGACAGATACTCTCCGCCTCGCCGGGTTCGTTGAGCAAACGGTAACGCTCAGCCTTTTCTAGCGCAGCGGGAATAGCGTCTTTGTGGAGTTGTTTCAGTTCGGCCATGGCGATTCCGTTGAAGCGTTAAATCGATCAAGCGTCGAAGCGCATATGGTTCTCTCTGTCATTCTGAGCGGAGCGCAGAATCTCAGATTATTTTCCGCGGTGCTCATGGTCCGCAAGCCGAGAGTCCGAGATGTTTCGCTTCGCTCAACATGACAGAACGGCGCTTTAAGGCCTGAATGGTTCAACGTTTTTGCGATCGCTCTTCTTCTTCAAACGACCCCAGAGCCATCCCAGCGGATCGTAAAACTGATCCACGACGCGTTCTTTCAGCGGAATGATTCCGTTGTCGGTGATTTCAATGCTTTCGGGACAAACCTTCGTGCAACACTTGGTGATGTTGCAATAGCCGATGCCCTGTGTGTTTCTCAATTCCTCGATCCGATCCTGAGTGTCGAGAGGGTGCATCTCGAGTGCAGCGACGTGAATCAAAAAGCGCGGACCGATGAATTTGTCGTGCATCTGGTGGTCGCGCAGGACGTGGCAAACGTCCTGGCAAAGAAAACATTCTATGCACTTTCGGAATTCCTGGACTCGATCGATGTCCTCTTGCTGCATGCGCCACGTGCCGTCCGGCGCATCGGGCTGCCGAGGCTTGAACGGTTTGATTCTTTTCTTTACCTCAAAATTCCACGACACGTCGGTGACCAAATCCTTAACGAGTGGAAATGCCTTTATCGGCTCGATCGTCACTGGTTTTTCCAGTGGCAGTTCGCTAAGCCGCGTCATGCACATCAGCTTTGGCATCCCGTTCACTTCTGCGGAACACGATCCGCATTTCCCCGCCTTGCAGTTCCATCGACACGCAAGATCGCCAGCTTGTGTCGCCTGAATCTGGTGAACTGCATCGAGCACTACCATGCCTTCGGCTACGTCGGTTGTGTAATCCCGGAACTCGCCGCCCGTGACATTCCCGCGCCAGATTTTGAAAACAGCCGTATTCATAACACGTGCAGCGATGTTTCTGGGGAGCGCACGCCTCTGGCGTGCTGGCGAACGCCTCCAGACGTTCGCGGACTTTTCTTTAGAACGCACACTGTGCACACGACCAAAGCGTCGGGGAAAGTTTGCTGCGGCGGAACGCCGCAGCCAGCACGCCGGAGGCGTGCGCTCCCCAACCCTGCAATGCCGCACGTCACGCTCATTTCATCTCTTCAATAATTCGTTTCAAATAATCCGGCATTTCTGATAAAGGCTCCAATCGGATTTGCATCGATCCATCCGGCGCTTTGGAGATGATCGTGTTCACTTTTGAAAACCGGTCATCCTTTTCCGGATAATCTTCCCGAAATTGGGCGCCGCGGCTTTCTTTTCTTTCGACTGCGGCGTGGGTGATCGCCTCCGACACGGTAAGAAGGTTCTTCAAATCGATGGTAGTATGCCAACCGGGATTGTATTCGCGATTGCCTGTAACTGCGGCGTGATTCGCTCGCTGTTTCAGTTGCTGCAACTGGCCGAGCGCGTACTGCATTTCAGATTCCGTTCGAACGATTCCGACATTGTCCTGCATCAATTCCTGTAGATCCTTTTGGATTTGGTACGGATTCTCGCTGTCGCTCCGGTCGAACGGCGCGAGCGCTTCGCGCGTGGCGGAATCGATCTGATCGTTGCGGATTTCACCTAACGAGTTCTGCTTCGCGAACTGCGCCGCGAATTCGCCTGCGCGTTTCCCAAATACCAACAGATCGGACAGCGAATTGCCGCCGAGGCGATTCGCGCCGTTGATTCCTGCCGCGCACTCACCGGCAGCAAACAGCCCAGGCGAACGCGACATCTGCGTGTCGGGATCGACGCGCACGCCACCCATGATGTAATGGGTAGTCGGTCCAACTTCCATTGGTTGCTCCGTGATATCGATGTCAGCCAATTGTTTAAACTGGTGATACATGCTTGGGAGTTTTCGTTTAATGTGTTCGGCGGCGTTCGGAAGTTTGGATTTGATCCACGAAATATCGAGAAACACGCCGCCGTGCGGGCTTCCCCTGCCCTCTTTGATCTCGCGCACGATGCAACGCGAGACGTGATCACGCGTTAACAACTCAGGTGGACGGCGCGCATCTTTGTCGCCCTGACAATATCGCCAGCCTTCTTCTTCGTTGTCGGCAGTGTGCGCGCGATAGGCTTCAGGGATTTCGTCGAACATGAAACGACGGCTCTGATTGTTGGTCAGAATTCCGCCTTCACCGCGCACGCCTTCTGTCACTAAAATTCCCATCACGCTTGGCGGCCAGACCATTCCGGTGGGATGAAATTGAATGAACTCCATATCGATGAGTTCGGCACCCGCCTCATAAGCCAGCGCGTGTCCATCTCCAGTATATTCCCAACTGTTGCTGGTGATTTTGTAGGCGCGACCGATGCCACCCGTGGCCAGCACCACAGCTTTGGCCCGGAAAATTTTGAAACGCCCTCTCTCGCGTTCGTACCCGAACGCGCCCACGACGCGGTCGCCGTCTTTGAGCAACGAAAGAATGGTGTGCTCCATGTGGACATCAATTCCCTTATGAACACCATGGTCTTGTAATGTGCGGATCATCTCCAACCCGGTGCGATCGCCCACGTGCGCCAGTCGCGGATATTTGTGCCCGCCGAAATGTCTTTGCAGAATTCGGCCGTCTTTTGTGCGATCAAAAACGGCGCCCCATGCTTCGAGCTCGCGCACTCGATCGGGCGCTTCCTTCGCGTGCAATTCAGCCATGCGCCATTGATTGACGTATTGACCACCGCGCATGGTATCGGCGAAGTGCACCGTCCAATTGTCGCGTTCATCGACGTTGGCCAGCGCCGCTGCGATTCCGCCCTCCGCCATGACCGTGTGCGCTTTACCCAGAAGCGATTTACAGACGAGTCCAACGCGAACGCCCGCAGCCGAAGCTTCAATCGCAGCGCGCAATCCCGCGCCGCCGGCGCCAATCACGAGAACGTCGTAATCAAAAGTTTCGTAGTCAGGCATGGCTCAATTCAAGCGTTGAAGGGTTCAAGAGTTTTTTGTCATTCTGAGCGAAGCGAAGAAATCTTTGATTATTTCTGGGTGCGCATTTGTCGCAAGCCGATAGTCAGAGATGTTTCGCTGCACTCAACATGACAGAAAAGGAAGCTAGTTTACCCCTCCAACCGACGTTTACAGGATTCGCCAATCTGTCCAGATTCCCATTGCGCACAGCCGCACATACAGATCAGTGAAGCCAACCCAGAACAAACTCAACCACGCCCAAAGCATGTGGCGCCGATTCAAACAACTGACGCAGGTGTAGGCGCGATAACAGGCTGGAGATTTCGCAAGTTGATCACGAAATCCTCCGATCAGATGCCGCAAGGAATGACATCCAAATGTATAGCCGCCCAGCAAATAAACGTTGATCGCAAGCACAATAGTGCCGACGCCGATGCCGAATGAACTTTTGCCCGTCGCTGGGTCGATAAACCAGAGCGCTTTCCAAACGTCATACGCCAGGATCAAAATGAATAAGAGCGCCAGATAGAGAAAATACCGATGCACATTCTGCATGATCAGCGGAAATGAACGCTCGCCCCAGTAGCTCTTACGCGGCTCGCCCACCGCGCATGACGGCGGATCAGCCCAGAATGCTTTGTAGTAAGCGCCACGATAATAATAACAGGTGAGCCGGAAGCCACCCGGCGCCCAAAGAATAAAAAGCGCGGGCGAAAATAGAAGCCACTGCGGCCACCAGCCGGGTTTCGGTCCAAACCAGCTATGGGGGGAATTGCCAAACAGTTCCGGCGAATAAAACGGCGAGACGTAATTGCCAAAGAAATAATCTCTTCCCTGAAACGCCGCCCACGTGGAGTAGACGAGGAAAGTCGACAGTCCGACAAAAACGAGGAGCGGGTGGATCCACCAAACGTCCGCGCGCATGGTCTCCCCGAATGAACGCCGTGGCAGCGCTGTTGTTCCGTTCATTCGCCGTCCGCTCCATCAACTGGCAGTTTAGCCTTTTTCCACGCTTCCCAGCTACCGGGAACATTCCAAAGCTCGTTGAAGCCCTGCTGCTTCAAAATGCTCGTGGCGATGCTGGCGCGGTACCCGCTGCCGCAATAAACTGCCGTTGGTTTCTTACGATCAAGCTCTCCCACCCGGTTGCCAAGCTCCGGGATAAAAATGTGATGGGCGCCGGGAACATGCCCTTTCTTCCATTCACCCGGCGAACGCACATCGACAATCTGCAACGAAGACTTGCGTTCATTTAGCTCGTGCACGCTCATCTGCCTGATTCCTTCGAGCGGAAACCCGGCTGCATGCCACGCTTTCATTCCGCCGATCAAATAACCGGCGAATTTTGTATATCCGGTGCGAACAAATAAGCGGAGGATTTTTTCAAGATCGTCATCCTCCTCGAGCACGAGAAGAATCGGCTTTTCCGTATCGAGCAGCCAGCCGGCCCAAATTGAGAGAATCGGCGTGCCGGCAATATTAAGTGCGCCAGCAATGTGACCGCCGCCAAACGCGAGCATGTTGCGTACATCAACAAGCACGCCAGCCTTCTTCTCGATCGCGTCTTTGAACGCCTTGGGAGAAAGACCGGGAACGCGTGGAAGACTTCCAAGCACTTTAGGACCTTCCGCGTTCACCTTTTTCATCAGCGGATAGTACCGAGGCACCGGTGGCGCTGTCTTAATTGCAAAATCGGTGAAGCTTTTTGCGTCAGTGAACTGCAGAAAATTATTGAATTTTCTTTCGTAACCGATCGTGCTGCTCAATCGCGCGCCGATGTCGGCGCCGCAAGGCGAACCGGCGCCGTGATTTGGATAAATCATTACGTGATCGGGGAGGTTCAGGTAGAAATCGTGCAATGTGTGGAATTGCTGTTCGGCAAGTTGCCTGGTAAATTTCTCGCCTAACAAGTCCGGACGCCCCGCAGAAGACACAAAAAGCGAATCACCCGTGAGCACCGCCCACGGCTCTTCAGGATGATCTGCCTCCGACAGCAAATACGACATGTGCTCCGGCGTATGCCCCGGCGTGTGGCGCGCTGTTACGATCACTTCGCCAAATTCAAATCGGTCGCCATCTTTGATTTTCTCAGGGTTAAAACCGTACTCCGCGCCGCCCTCGCCGCTGGCGTAAATCTTTGCCGTTTCCAATCGCGCGCACAGTTCGCGCGAACCGCTCACTAGGTCGGCATGAATATGGGTTTCGAAAATGTGCGTGATAATGACACCGGCATGCCGCGCCGCTTCAATGTAAACATCACAATCAGCTCTCGGATCAAAGACCGCCGCGACTCCTTCGTCATCGTCGCCGACGAGATAAGAAAGCTCAGCGATTCCTTCAGTCTGAATTGTTTTAAAAACGAGTGACATCGCCGAGACTTAACGCGAAGCAGCAGCGAACTTCAACAAGATCGCGCAGTTTTGAGCTCTGGCGAGCGCACGCGCCCTCGCGTGCTGGCGATGCCATCCCGTCATCGCGAGCGAGGATGGGCGGCGAGCGAGTTTCAATGTTGCTGGGTGCCGACAGCCTGGGCCGTCCAACTCCGCGTTGACTTTGCGGATTGCAAGACGAGCCTCTCTCATCATGGGCGACAAATCTCCGAAAGCGAATCAGAAGCACAAGGCACAGCAACAGGCGAAATCCAAAAGCGCGACTCAGAAGAAAGGGCAACAGGCTTCAGCCGCCAAGGCCGCGCCGAGAAAGAAGTAGACGATGCTGCCAAGCGGCAACCTAGGTTCATTGAGCAGTTGAAAAAACAAAACGCCTGACGGCGGGAATATCTCTCTCCATCAGGCGTGAATGTTTTCTAAGCTTGGGCGTTAGCGCCAAGTAATGTTTGAGGTTTAGTCGCGGTCTTTTGTCACGGTAACTTTATCAACCAACATATCGTTGCGCTCTTTAACGTGGTGAACTTGAACCTTCGAATCTTTTCTGATTTTTGAAGGTTGAATAACACGTCCATCCGAGGTGAGTATGTTAGTCCCTTCCGCTGAGGACAGCGAACACTACAGCGGTTTTCGTTCTTCCTAATTGAAACGCATTCGCTACCCACGCCGTCTTCGAGTTAGCCAATGTCAAATGCTCTGCTCGTGAAGCTCTCGGAGTCGAGACGCGACCCCAATTTCTTCCCCTCCCCCTGCAATTGCTTCAATATTTATGGTTCCTACCAGCAATTTTTCGCGGGTTACTACAAAAACTTCGCCGAGGTTCGCGTTGAGCATCATTTGCTCCGCCTCCGCAATCGTCTGGTCTTCGAAGCAATAGGCATTGTTTTTTTCGATGTGTGCTTCTACCGGTTCTGTCTTGGGATCGTGTCCGAAACCACCCACGTTCCGGTTCATTTTGTTCTTCGAGAGGATACCCAATAATTCGCCGCGTTGATCGATTACAGGTGACGAATCGATTGCCCGCGCCTGCATTTCGTCTAAAGCCGCCCTTACAGAAACTTGATTAGAAATGCTCTTCGCAGGTTCGATGATGTCCTTAACTGTGCGGGCTTCGAAATTCGTTCCTCCGAAGTAGTTAGGTTTTATCTGCTCCATAGGCTTAGGGTCCGACGTCGGTTTGAGTACGGGGTTGACGGTTGCAGTGAAATCAACGAAACCCCTCGGTGCGCATACCCGCTCTGCGCAAAGGCGGGCTCCGTTACGTCGCCTCTTAATTCGCTTCCCTTACCCGACCCGACCCACGCTGTGTGGGATCGGGTCCGATATTTTCCCGATTTAACTTAGGCTTGGGCGCCGACCGCTACGGGACTCACGACGGTGGGTCGCGTACTAAGGAATGAATCCAACTGTGCCGCGATTGGAGCGGGCAATTTGGTTTTCAAGAAACCAAGCGTCACTTGTACAGACTTCTGCGCGTTTTCCTCACTGATTCCAGTTTTCTGGACGATTACGTTAATTAGTTCTTTCATAGTGCTACGAAGATCGGTCTCTTAACCTGCTCGCGCGCGCAACATCTTGTCAGGATTAGACCGTTTCTTGCACCCGCTTCGTCGAACCTCTCCTGCGCTAAACCCCTTTCAAATAACAATTACCTTTTGTCTATCGTAAGCCGCTTACGATGCATGAGCTGAGCGAGCTGTAGAGGCAGCCGTGTCGGCTGCTAAGAACTGTAGCAGCGTCGCCGTGCGACGCTCGGATTGGCGATTGTAGCCTTGACTGAGCTATGCTTGCCACGCCGGAGCTTTAGCGCAGGCGGGTCAGCCGCAAATTCTGAGTTCGCCACGGCCGCATGTCGCGCGCACGGAAGTCATCAGCCTGACAATCTTCGACGGGGCCGCTGACCGTTGTGTGAACCGGGACGATTCGGCCTAACGAATTTAAAGTGCTCTGCTCCCCAAGACTTTCGGAGTTTAGGCGGCGCCCGGCGCTAACTTTCCTAACCACTTGCCATGATGAATAGCGGCTGCATTTCGAAATCGGTGTAGAGTGGCCGCAGGCGCTCCTTGTTATAATACTTGTCCACGTTGACCGTTTTCTTTGTGCTGGTCACTGCTTCAATCGGCATGTTGTCATAGCGCCCATTCTTCAGGACGACCAGGCGGCCGTGGCGGCCATGCAAGATGAGATCGAGGGCAAGATTGCCGTAGGCCATGGGCACGATCGAATCAATCGCGTCGGGATCGCCGCCGCGCACCATATAGCCAAGACGCTGGTTGATGGTCTCGATCGGTTTGCCCTTGTTGTATTTGGCGGAACGGTCCTTGAGTTCGGCCGAGACGAGGTCGCCGATGCCGCCGAGTTTCAGATGCCCGAACGCGTCGGTCGTCTTGTCGGAGAACACCATTTCGCCGCCTTCGAACATTGCTCCTTCCGAAACGATAACCACTGAATATTTGCTCGGGTGATGCGCACGGTCATAGCACAACAACTCGGTCAGATGCTCCATGTCGAATTTGTATTCCGGGATAACGCACCGATTGGCCGCGCCCGCCATCGTTGGCAACATCGCAGTGAACCCCGCGTAGCGTCCGAACACCTCCATAACGAGAAATCGCTCGTGAGATCCGGCCGAGGTGCGGAGACGATTGGACAATTCAATCGTCCGGCTAACGCATGTGCTAAATCCGATGCAATAATCGGTGCCCGGCACGTCATTGTCCATCGTCTTGGGTATCGCCACGACCTTGACGCCTTCCCTGGACAAACGGGTGGCAAAAGAAAGTGTGTCGTCGCCGCCGATCGGAATCAGATAGTCAATTCCCAGCCAATCCAGGTTCTTGATGACTTCAGAAGTGAGATCGTTCTTGTCTTGATTGAACGTTGCGCGCAGT
The DNA here is from genome assembly GCA_049791915.1 of Candidatus Udaeobacter sp. GTDB lineage: Bacteria > Verrucomicrobiota > Verrucomicrobiia > Chthoniobacterales > UBA10450 > Udaeobacter. The sequence continues at coordinate 39,800 of JBARAJ010000015.1, read as the reverse complement.
GCTTCAGGTACCTCTTCCTTTTTCACTGCCGACGGGTTCGTCCGCGAGGTATGCAGAAACGTGCCGCCGGTGCGCGCTGCACGATTGACGATCTCTTCCGTCAGGATTTGAAAGTGCTCGCTGTTGTCGGCGTGTTCATCACGCACGATGCTCATCGCGCCCAGCCAGCCATGGCGGATACCAACGACCTGATAGCCTTCGCGCAGGGCGCGAATGGTGACCGCGCGGATCGCGGGATTGAGCCCCGGCACATCCCCGCCCCCGGTGAGAATACCGATCAGGCCTTTCTTGGTGCTCATGCGACCGCTTTGCCGTTTTCTTCGAGCAAGCAAAAGGAAAATCGACGGAAGCGATTGGATGTGCAAGAGGCATCGCTCAGAGCCCGCGGGTAAGTCTGTTAGCCACCTATCATAAGCCGCTTATGATACATGAGCGCGGGCGTTGTAGTGGCGGCTGTGTCAGCCGCAAGACTGTAGAGGCAGCCGTGTCGGCTGGGCTGTAGCCACGGCAGAGCCTGGCCGCCGGGGCGCGTGAGCCGTCCACGACGAGCAACGTACTGCGCGATCCGGCTTCGTCCAGCGCGACTGCACGAGCGGCGCGTCAAAGCCTTCCTTCGCCTGCCCGCCGTGGCGGGAGCTTGTCGAATAGGTCAGCAGCAATTTGGGGAGTAGCTAAACCAGTCCGAGCAGAAGCGAGAAACTTAGGCTTCCGTCGCGCCCCGCGTCGCGGCATCTTTAAAGACTATGACCGTCCAGAATCTCTCGGCCCAGACGCCTTTTATCACGAAAGACGGCTCGACTATCCGTTCGATTCTCGATCGCACGAATGCGCCCGTCCAAAACCAAAGCCTTGCGGAAGCGCGCCTCCCCGCGGGAGGCAGGACAGAGCGGCACTATCACAAGGTCGCTGAGGAGCTTTATTTCATCCTCGAAGGCGCCGGCGAGATACAACTCGATGGCGAACGTCGAATGGTCGGCCCGGGCGATGCGATCCTCATCCCTCCCGGTGCGTGGCACACGATCACGGCTACAGAGCCGCTACGCTTTCTCTGTTGCTGCGCGCCCCCTTACGCGCACGAGGATACGTATTTTGAATAGCAGTGAGCGAGTGTGGACAAGGAGCGAGTTTCAATGGGCGCACACGCGTGTCTGTGAATCGCACCCCGCGATCGCGAACCTGGTCTTCTGTCGCCGGGGTTATGAGCTAGTTCCATTTCAGCTTTTTGGAATGGCGCTGTGTCGATAGCAAGCTCTGACCCTCAATCGACTCCTTAAAGCAACGTTACGATCGCTGGAAACACCGTTTTAGCATATCCGCGTACCAACATTCTCGTCGCGCCGTTCGACTACATTTCGCTCGCGTTGCTTTGATCCGCGTTTAGGACCGTCTCGATGAAATCCCACCAATCGCGATAAGATGAAATATCCCAACCACCGACGATCTACGACGTCTCTCGAAAGGGGCTGGCAAACCTCCACAGTTCAACGTCGACGAGGGAATCGCAAAGCTGCAGGTAATCGCTTCTGACGCATGAAACGCGGAAAATAGCAGAAAGTGCGCTGGGAGCGCAATTAAGAAGGACAAAGGGAAAGTTGAGGGTTGATTGTTGAGCGCGTAAAGCTCCGTCGGAGCCACGCTCCTTTACGGAGTTGAGAGTCGCGCCGCCTTCACTGATCACGGCGGGAGGTCAGCGTTACGCGACGGCGTCCGCCCACGTCGTGTTGCGGAATTGGTTTTCTGGGCGATAGTCGGAGGTCTTCGAAGCCCGAAGGACGAAGGAGGAAAGTCAGCCTCCGGTGCGCGCCAAAGTCGGTGCGACGTGGGTGCCGTGTAGAAGTGAGAATCAAATTATGAAAGCCGAACTCGTTCAAGCCGCCTCCGAAGTAATCACTAGTCCGCAAATCTTGGTGAACATGGTCTCGCGCCGCGTTCGCCAGCTGACGCTCGGTCATCGTCCTCTCGTGGTATGTGCTCCGGGGCTTGGTGCAGCGGATATCGCGCTAACCGAGATCGCTAATGGAAAACTGACGTTCGAGTCGACCTTCGGTCAGAATGGAACCGCTGAGACTCCTGCCCGGATCGTGTTGTTCCCCGAGGTCGCTGAGAGCAAAAAAGCTAAGAAAGCTGTAACTAAAAAAGCGGCGTAATCCGCTTTGTATCTCAGCAGCTCCCGCTGCGCTAGACCGCACACCCTCGCAGCTTAACCGGCCATGTCGCTCATCCCGGTCGCTCCATTGTATCTCGCTCGCTCCCGCTCGGCTCGACCGCTACCCTTGCGGCTTAACCGGCCATGTCGCTCATCCCGGTCGCTCCATTCGCTGAGGCTTCCGCCGCCGCGGCGACCTACGACTTGCTGGCGATGAATATCGCCCGATTAGATTTGTCAGGGAGAGAAAAGTTCGCGATCGCGAGGACGTGCTCGCCAGCACGCGCCGCCTAAGCCAAGGCTACGGCGAGCCAAGGAGACGCGCGCGAGTTCAACAAATTTCGCAAGCGAGACGCATACGCTACTTCACTTCGACTTCGGTCGGCAGCAGATGACTCCTCATGCCGCGTAAAACGCTTCGCGCACGCGGCTTGAGGAGTTTCCGCAGGCGGGATGTGGTCGCTACACCACTTCGACTTCGATCGGCAGCAGATGATTGATCATATAGGTGCCGCGATCGGGGTCGCGATGCGATGGTTGCGTTCGACCGAGTGAATCGGTAGCGCTGGCCATGAGAGTTTGTTTCCCCGGTTGCGACGGTGTCTGCCAGTTGAACTCCCATAATCGCCATGCGTTCGAATTCGATTCGCCAAGCAATTTTGTGTTGTTCCACGTTGCGCCACCGTCCGTGCTCAGTTCGACTTTCGTGATTTCTGCATCGCACGTCCAAGCGGCTCCGCAAACGCGGGCGCTCGTGTTCGCGCGCACCGTCTCGCTCTCCGCCGGACGCGCAATCTCTGCTTTGATTTGCATTTCGCTAAGCGGGGTCAGTTCCGCGCCGTCGGCTCGCCTCTTCCAGTATGCGTAGTCAAGCGTTTGATAATATCCGGTAAACGGACGGTCGGTGACGATGATGCGCTGGAGCCATTTGACGGATGCCATCGCGTACCAGCCGGGCACGATTGCGCGCACGGGAAACCCGTGCTCCGGCGGCAGGTCTTCGCCATTCATTTTGTAGGCCAGCAGCACATCGCGTTGCGCCTTTTCCACGGGAATGCTGCGCGCGAACTTCAATTCGCCGGGCGGACTCTTCGAGTCCTCAAGCATGCCGCGGTCGGCTCCTTCCAGAACTACTTCGCACGCGTTTGGCTTGAGAGTCGCTCGATCGAGCAAGAGCGAGAGTGGCACTCCGGTCCACTCCGCGGTGCCGACTGCGCCGAGTCGCCATTGCACGCCCTTTACTTTCGGTTCCAGAAAATTCCGATTGTTCCCGGCGCATTCCAAAGTCGCCGGAATCGTCACCGACTCGAGCGTGATGAGCTCTTCGTAATCAATGGCGAACGGCTTTTCTACTTCGCCGTCTACATGCAACCACCACGCGTTGCGATCGATCGTCGGGATTGGAAAATGCGTTCGAACGTAGAACGATTTCGTGGGCGTGAGAAAGCTGTCGACCGTCGAAAACGGCATCTCCAGATTCAGCGGGCTTTCGCTGCGCACGATTCTTCCATCGCGAAGTTTTGTTTCTTCTTGTGGCATCGGTTCGGAAAGGACTATTTAGCCGCACGGAGGTAGGCGGAAAGCTTTTCGTACAAGCTTATCTGAACGCGGCGATCGTCCTGCGTAATCTCGTTCATTTTGAGTTGATCAGGAGACATCTTAGTAAGAGCATCGCGTAACGCATCAACTCGCTGCAGCAACTCCTGAGGGCTGCCCTGAGCGAGATATCCAGGCGGAATGCTGGCGTCGAAGGAGTTGGCAAAAACGATCACCGAAACACCGGGTCGCAGTTGATATTGAGGACCCCCTTCCATCATTGGTGTTTTGTCGTCATAGCTGGAATACTCGATAGTCGCCTGCTGAGGACTTATCCCCGGAGTTCGCATCACCGCTTTGATATCCACGACTGCCTTTGCTTTGATGTCGAACTTTGTTCGTTGCGACAGGCGCACTTCCTTGACAGAACCAACATAGACAACGGGTGCTTTCCTTCGAACCGATTCGATAAAGCTGCGCATGTTCGCACCGAGGAGATGCGCAGTATCACCAGAGATCAGAACACACGACAAAAGAAACGTGCAGCTTTTCGTTTTCATATGTCACCTTCTGGTTCTTGACTCATTCACCTGGTGCAATGAACACGTCTTTGCGCGGGAATGTGCGAATCAATGATTCAGGTTTGTTAAAATTTGTCGCGAGAACATCCACTGGATTGCCGGCAATCCAGGAAGAAAGGTCAATCGATTCGTAAATCCCGGTGTTGAATCCGATCAGTATCCGGCTCTGGTCGCCGCCCACGTTCTCGATCGAATGCCCGTAACCTTGCGGGATGTACCCGACGTCTCCGGCGTGCAGGACCTCTGTCCGGAAACGGCCGTGCGACCCAAACATGGTCACGCTCACATCGCCCTTGATAATGTATTGCCATTCATCAGCGTTGGGATGCCAGTGCAATTCGCGGAGAGCGCCGGGTTCAAGGTCGAGAATAACGCCAGTGATCGTCCGCGAAATTGGAAATCGCGTCGAGTCGACGCGCCATTCGCGACCACCTTTGAACACGCCGTGAGGCGCCTCAGAAAGCATCCGAAATTTGTGTGTCTGCGGCGGCGAAACACGCGGACCCTGAAGATTTTCTGGTATTTGCTCCGGCGGAATCGCGCCGCGAGCGAAGTAAACCTCCTCGCTTGGAAAACCGTCAAACGCTGACCCCGGCAACCCAAAATTTTTCGCAAGCAGCGATTTGGGCGCATGGCCGATCCAATCGGTAACGCTGAACGTGCCGAACTCGGAGAAATAACCGTTGTCGAAAATCAGAATGAAATGTGTCGGTTCATTCCCGAGGCATTCGAGCACGTGAGCGTGCCCACGCGGAAAATACCAAATGTCGCCCGGATCAAAGTCGTTCGTCTCAGTTTGCCCGACTGGGTTAATCACAGTCGTGCGCACACGACCTTTCAACACAAACGCCCATTCCGCAGCCGTGGCATGCCAGTGCAACTCGCGCATCACGCCAGGTTCAAGCTGCATCGAGACGCCAGCGATTCCTTTCGAGATCGGCAGTTGTTCGAAAGTTACTTCCTTGCCAAAGCTGCCCCCAAGAACTTTGCCCTTCGATTTTTCCAGTTCGAACTTGAACGTCGGCAATTCTTTCCCAGACAAAAACGGGTCAGGAACGTTGTTTCGAAAACTGTTATCGCCCATCAAGCCACTTTCTTAAAGCGCTTCGGGTGCGACGATCAAGCGAATCCTTGAGCCAGACGTGAATCGCGCTTTCAGCGCTGGCGCTTAAACCATCTACGCATCCTGGGGCATCGCCCCAGGCTCGCAAATTAATGACGCGCCTTTGGCGCTAAACAGATGAGAGCCTGCGAAGGAATGCTAAACCTTCAGTTCGCGTCGACGCCCGGCTTTGGCGTTGGGACTCGCCAATCCGCGGAGCGCGTTGGGTCAGCTGCGGCGAGAACCGGACCTAGTAACCCTGGTCAGTTTGAAAATTATTACTGTCGTCAGTCTGATACAATCCCAACGCTTCGACTGTCGGCTCATCGATTGCTCCCGTGATCGGCAAGCCGTAATCGCGCTGGAAATTCGCGATAGCCGCTCGGGTATCAACGCCTAACGAACCCGTTATTTCTCCAACATAGTAGCCTGCATCTTGCAGCGCTGTCTGAACGTTCCCGATGACTTCGTCGGGAAGCAAATTGCCGTAGGTGTAGATCGGCCCATCGTAGTCGTAATAGTTCTGTAATGGATCGTAACCATAGGCTGGATACCAGTAGCTCCCGTCCAGGAAGTAATACCCGGTATTTACGAAAACGATCGTCGCACAATGATCATGCCACCAGTTACGGTCATGCGACTCGTGCCAGTGACGACGGAATGCTTCGTCAAAGCCGATACGATCCTTTCTGTTGCGCCACTTCTTGCCGTGGGCGTCTTTCGGCGCTCCAGGCTTCTCCGGCTGCGGTCCCGCCTCTGGATCACGATTTGTAACACGCTGTTGAGGGTCGATCACAGCGAGCGTTCGATCGTCAGCCCCGAATCCCCGTTGTTCACGCATCATCGCTAATGTGCGGATTTCATTTTGACGCGTCGCTGGATCCAGAATGTTTCCTTGGCGGGTAACGATGCCGCGTCGTGGGCGCATTGCCGCCAACGTGCGCAACTCAGTTTGGCGTGTCGCTGGATCAACTCTAATGGATTGTTGCCCCGGTCCGCTCGGCTGCATGTTCAACGCGGCGAAAGCAGGATTCGAAGTCTGTACGGGCGGCGCATAAGTGGGAGGAAGATTCGGGTTGAACCTTTGAGGGTTGAAACCGGTTGGCCGGGGAATGCCCTGCGGCGCCACGCGTGCAGTCGCAACCGGCCTCGCGGCCGTCGTTGGCGCGCTGCGGGTCGCCACGACACGCGGCGACGCAGTTTGCACAGTTGGATTGATCATTTGTCCGGTCGCATTGTGAAGATTTCCCGCAAGCGCCCCGGCCACGAACAATGCCGAAAATGCAGATCGATTCATTTTTAGTCTCCGAGCATTAAACATCATAAATACCTCGTAGTTGCAAACCTTTGACTGGAACTTGTTCCGACTTGTTCAGCAAATGAGCAAATTATTTTCTCGCCAGCGGCACGAGGGTCGGAACCCATGAGCGTGAGACGACACCGAAGGTTTTCTCTCCGGTTGCAATGCGCAATCTGAAACCTAAAGTCTGAAATTCTTCGTCGGGGTCTTAGCTCAGTTGGTAGAGCGCCTCAATGGCATTGAGGAGGTCAGGGGTTCGAATCCCCTAGGCTCCACTCCATTTTGATGCTCAGCTGGGTAGCGACTGCGAAGGCTGGGAATGGGACGGGGACTTTAACCCAGCCGGTGTTTAATGAATTAGCACGGTTTGATCCCGGGACCGCCTCTCCGACACCTCCACTCTTTCGCAGCCGCTGCCCCTTTTTGATGGAAATCAAACGAATTGTCTATCAGGCGCGCACCTGAATTTTCAGGTAGGGCCTCGCCGGACATTCGGAACGCCCGTATACGCGATTCGGTCATCGGCAATTTACCAAATCTTCGTTTGTCGCAGATCGTAATCAGCGTAAATGAATGACACTGCGGCAAACCATGCGCCGACCCGTGTTTGACAGAGCCATAGTTAACCTGCGGAATTTTCATCGTCTCAAAATTCCCCGCAGTTCATTGACCATCGCGTGCCTTATCCTCGCTGGCCTGATTGGGTACGCCGATTATCTGACGGGATACAAGCAGTCGTTACTTCTCTTTTATTTTCTGCCGATCTCGTTGGCCGCGTGGTTTGGCAACTTCAAATTCGGGTTCGTAATCGTAGCCGTCTGCGTCATCGTATGGGTGCTTTCAGATCTTGCAGCTGGAATCCCAGCTCTCGAATACTGGAACATTGGAATGGCTTTTGCATCGTACGTGCTTTTTGCAGGCGTGGTATCGAAATTAGGAATTCTCGTTCGGGAACTTGACCGACGTGTCGACGAACGGACGGCAGCGTACGAGCGCGAGATGCTTGAGCGGCGACGACTCGATCAAGAGATCGCTCAAGTGGCGGATCGTGAGCGGAGACGGTTGGGCCACGATCTGCACGACAAGCTGGGGCAACACCTCACTGGCACGGCTCTCGCCGCTCAGGTATTGAAGGAAAAACTCGCGGCACGATGCGATCCGGAAACCAGCGATGCAGAGAAACTGGTGCGCTGCCTTGAAGAAGGGATTGATTTCACCCGGAACCTTGCCCGTGGCTTCTTTTCGCCAGAACTCAAAGCCGAAGGCCTGGTCGTCGCATTGCAGAATCTGGCTGAAACCGTTAGCGAACAATCCGGCATTAAATGCGTTTTGTCCGGCGACGAGTTGATTCCAATCCAGGATTCCACTGTTGCAAATCAATTATATCGAATCGCTCAAGAGGCGGTAACAAACTCGGTCAAACATGCTGTTGCCAATCACATTGATATTCGGCTCGCAATGGATGGCTCCGAACTTTATCTATCAATCATCGATGACGGAGTTGGATTTCCAGACAGGCCGCGAACAGGAGGGCTCGGGCTTTATCTCATGCGTCATGCGGCGGGACTCAGCGGTGGGACCTTCGATATTCGACGAAATGGCCAGAAAGGGACTATAGTGACATGCCGAGCAATACAGTTGAATCATAATGATTTCGATTTGATCCGATGAATCGTAGCTCTTCTGGAACCGTCGCACGCAAGCGGTGCGTGTTCATAGTAGACGATCATCCCCTCGTTCGCGAGGGCCTGACAAATCTCATAAACCGGCAGAGTGATCTCATCGTCTGTGGTGAGGCAAAAGATTCCGCCGAAGCGATCGACGGAATCGAAAACGAGCGCCCCGATGTCGCCATCATCGATATATCCCTCACAAACGAATCCGGATTGGAATTGATCAAAAATTTGGTAGGGCAGTTCCCGCAAGTTGCATTGATCGTTCTCTCTATGCACGACGAAGCCTTATATGCCGAACGCGCCCTGCGCGCCGGCGCACGAGGCTACGTTATGAAGCACGAGACGAGCAAAAATGTGCTTGCCTCCATCCGGCGAGTACTCGGAGGTGAGATTTATGTTAGCGAACGGATTGTCAACAGAATGGCCTTAAGACTTGCCTCGTCGGGTCAAGCGGTTGCCAGGTCACCGGTAGAACGGTTGAGTGACCGCGAACTGGAAATTTTTCAATTGCTCGGCCAGGGCCGCACGCCCTCGGAAATTGCCGGCGATTTGAATCTGAGTCTGAAAACCGTCCAAGCTTACTGCGCCCGAGCCAAAGAAAAGTTCGGCGTTACCTCGTTGACTGAGTTGCTTCGCGCCGCCATCCGGTGGGAGGAAGCCAGTCACGTAAAATAACGGCGAAACAGATCGAGACTCCGCCAGGCTGATTTCGAAAGCCTTGTCATTTGCTTGGCTCTGCTTTGCTTCTTTTCGTGTAGCGTCGACTGCAAAGCCGGGGAAATGCAACAAGGACTTTGACATACCGGTGTCATGAAAAAGCACGGTCGTATCCCTGAAGACAGCAATTGAAACGAATTTGTTTAGTCAGGTGTAACCTAATTCGTGTGTAAGGCCTCGCCTGACATGTTACGTCAAGTCATGTCAGTTATACGTCGCATCGTGTTACTCTGACCAGCTACCAAGTTTCAATAGGTAACAAGCGCGTTACTTTTCCGGCACAGCCAGACTGTCAAGTGATGCGAATCTCCAGTCATGAAAACAACAAATCCTGTAGCAACTGATCCTATTAACAACGGAGATTGTGCTTCAACTAATAAGACAGAGAAGAAAGTTAGACCTCGGCAACGCTTCCTCAGTCGTCGTGCGTTCCTCGGGAGATCACTCGCCGCTGGAGCAGGAACAATCGGCGTGGGGCTACTGGGCGGCACCGGTACGGCAAAAGCAAGTCGCGGCGGTCTCACGGCGGGCGACGCGGCGCTCCTCCGGTTCCCGGCGGCGCTGGAGCTAATCGAGGCCGACTTTTGGATCCAATACAACGAACTGGGTGGCATCCCGGACCCTGAAGTCCCGGGCGGAACTGGCAATCCACTCTACACCGCTGCCCTCGCAGTACTGGATTCAGATATGGCTCAGTATGTCCACGACAATACCGACGATGAGATCACTCATCACCAGTTTCTGAATGCCTATCTGACGGCCCACGGAGAGGCTCCTGCAAATCTCGATCCGTTTCGCACCCTCATGGGTAGCACTGCCACCGGAGTTAACACCGCTCTCATTGGGCACCGGCTCACCAACCTGACCCAACTCACGGTCGATACCAGCTGGTGGACGCGCTACCGCGACGACAGCCATAACCCGGATCTTGACCCAAACCACGTCTTTCCGCAGGCTGTCCCAACTTTAGCGGTTAACCAGCACACGGCAATTCCCAGGACAGATGCCGACACATCAGATCCCACCTTCCTACAGGCGATTGCAAACACGGCGGGTTTCCACTTTCCGACCATTGAGCAAGGTGGCACCAGCCTGTATCCCTCGCTGGCACAGAGGGCGACCCATACGGAAGTCCTCCGAATCTTGATCAGCATCGGCCCCACCGAGACGATGCACTTTCAAACATGGTCGGATAAAGCTGGTAATGCGCCGCCATTGACTAACGTAATCGATCCCGTGACTGGCGTGTCCGTGACGTTTCCGGATCTGAATTCTCCGCCGTTTGGCGGCGAGCTCTTCCAAACGAACCTGATCATGCCGGAGCCGTGTCCGTTCCTGGACCCAAGCCTCCCGATCGTTTCGATCATTCGACCGACCCAAACGGATGGCATTGCCATGGGGGCTCTCACGTTCCTAACGAACATGGGTCTCTTCATCGGCCAACCGCCAGCGTTTTTTGCGTATATGACCGAACTGGCGCAAGCAGCAGACCACACTCACCACGGTCGTGGTTGAGTAGTGTAAAGCCAAATTAACCAGAGAACAGAAGTCGGCGAGCGGTCGCACGAAATGCGGCCGCTCAGCCGTTAAGGGGGGCCGCATCCGGATGTGGAAAGGCGACGATTTTTCTCTTTCACAAGAATGCTTTTCGGGGAACTGTTTGCTGTTCTGCGGAAGTTGCGCAACATCGCTGGCCGGGCGGGTTTCCATCTGACGCTGGCCATTCCATGCACAGAGTAAACTCGATCCTTATGCAGGCGCCGAAGACGATGATCTTCGAAACGGCAGCCAACTTGGAACTGTGGCCAAAAATTTTGCCGCATTACCGCTACATCAAATTTTTGGAGCGCGGGCACGATCGCAATTTGGTGATCATGGCAGCCACGCGTTCAGGCATCCCAATCTCCTGGACCTCGGAGCAAACCATCGACCGCGACAAGTTCGAAATTCATTTCCATCATTTGAAAGCCTGGACAAAAGGAATGCGCGTCGTTTGGACATTTTCCGAAAGCGGAGGTGGTGTGCTCGTAGCGATTTCACATGATTTGCGGTTTCGTCTTCCTCCGCTTGCGCCAATCATGAATCCAATCATGGGCGATTTTTTCATCCATAGCGTCGCTAACAAGACCTTGCACTGCATGAAGGCTTACGTGGAAGCAAGGGCAGACAAGGTGACCGTATGAGCCGAAGACGCGCGGTCATCACAGGTATCGGGCCGATCACGTGCATCGGTACCGGTGTTGAGAATTTCTGGAACGGAATCTTGGCGGAAAGGAGTGGTATCGGCAGCATCACAAGCTTCGATCCGACTGTGTTCCGCGTGCGATGCGCTGGCGAAATTCGCGATTGGAATGCCGAAGATTACTTTTCACCGCATCGCCTGAAACGGCTGGATCGTTACGCGCAATTCGCAGTCGTGTCTGCAAAGCTCGCGCTGGAGGACGCGCGTTTCGAGTATTCTCGCGAAAACCCGCAGGATCGCGTGGGCGTTAGCTTCGGCACGGCGCTTGGCGGTGTCTGCAAAGCCGAGGAGCAATACATCAGATATTTAAAAAAGGGCGCGCGGGGCGTCCAACCCACTCTTGCCGTCCAAGTCTTCGGCGGTTCGGCGCATTCGAACATTGCAATCGAATTCGGCTTTCGCGGCGTCGGGACGACGAATTCAAACAGTTGCGCCAGTGGCACAGTCTCGGTCGGCGAAGCATTACGTTACATTCGCGACGACTTTGTAGATGTAGTTGTCGCCGGCGGAGCGGAAGCGCCACTGACAGCCATTACGATTGGCGCATTTGATATCATCAAGACCATGAGCAGATGGGCGGGTGAGCCGACTTTGGCTTGTCGTCCATTCGACGCGCTCCGCGATGGATTTGTCATGGGCGAAGGTGGCGCTTCGCTCGTTGTGGAAGAACTGGAACACGCGCTTGCTCGCGGCGCCCACATCTACGCGGAGGTACTAGGGTACAGCTTGAACAATGACGCGTTCCACATGACAACGCCCCTCCCGGGCGGCGAATCGTGCATTCGCGCGATGCGCGAAGCGCTTGCAGACGCGCGATTGGCGCCCGAGCAGATCGATTATATCAACGCGCACGCAAGTTCGACACAGCTCAACGACAGCGCGGAAACGGCGTCGATTAAACAAGTGTTCGGCGATCATTCACGGCGTATTCCCGTAAGCGGGACCAAGGGTTATTATGCCCATCCGCTCGGCGCGACGGGCGCGATCGAAGCAGCGCTTTGCGCACTTTCGGTGGATCGGCAATGGATTTCGCCGACCATCAATTATCAAAGCCCCGACCCAGCGTGCGATCTCGACGTGGTGCCGAACCATGGCCGGGCGGCTGCATTGAATTACGTCATGAGCAATTCATTCGGTTTCGGCGGCATCAACGCGTCCGTCGTCATGGGACGCGTGAGGTAACGCTTGCGATCAAGATTCAGCAAGCTGGAAGCTTGCTCTACTTCAATAAATCCGGGCGATTCTCTCGGGTGCGTTTGATTGCCTGCTCTTTACGCCACTTCGCGATTTCTGCGTGATTTCCGGAGAGCAAAATCTCCGGAACTTTCCAACCACGAAAGTCGGCGGGCCGGGTGTACTGCGGCGCTTCCAAGCAACTATCGCTAAAGCTGTCGTCCGCGGCTGATTGTTCATGCCCAAGCGTTCCCGGCAGTAAACGCACAATTGAATCAACCAAAACAACTGCAGCAATCGCACCGTTGGTAAGCACGTAGTCGCCAATCGAAATCTCTAGATCAATCAGATGTTCGATCACGCGATGATCGACCCCTTCATAATGTCCGGAAATGATTATGAGATGCGGCTCTTGTGACAGCCGCCGTGCCATCTCTTGATCGAACTGACGCCCTGTCGGCGACATCAGGAGGATTTGCTGTTTGCGATTGGAAAGCCCGGCCGCCGCTTCGCGTGCGTTACGGGCGGTTTGCGATTTCAGGTCTTCCACGGCCGCAAAGATCGGTTCCGGCTTCATCACCATCCCCTGCCCTCCGCCGAACGGCGCATCATCGACCACGTGATGTTTGTCCGTTGTCCAATCGCGCAGGTTGTGAATGTGCAGTTCAACGATTCGGTTCTCCTGCGCCCGTTTCATGATGCTTTCACTCAACGGAGCGCGGCAGATTTCAGGAAACAACGTGACAATATCGATTCTCATTGAGGAAAAACATCGAACGCTGAACGTCAGACGTCCAACGCCGAGACTGTAGGACGCTTCTCCAAAACGTAGCGGCGTCTGACACAGCCGCCCCCAGCCATCATTCCACAATCTCGAGCACCGCACGCTGGCCGTGACGCGCCGCAGAACTTGCCAGCAAGGCGCGAATAGCGTGGATGGTTTGACCAGACCGGCCGATAACACGGCCCACATCTCCGCGTCGAAGTTGCAACTTAAAGGTAATCATTCTGCCGTTGGGAATTTCTGTGAGCACAATGTCATCGGGAAATTCGATCAGCTCGCGAATGACAAACTCGAGAAATTCTCGCATCCGTGAAAAGACTAACCACGAATGGACACGAATAAACACGAATTTTGCAGGACGTCCGTGTCAGACGCCAAATGCCAGACTAGCTTGCCGCCTCGGCAGAGGGCGATGAATCCCCTTCAGCCGGTGCCGAACTCTCTCGCTCCGGTTCCGATGCTGGCTGGGCAACAACGATCTTCTTTTGCATCTTAATCAAGCTACGCACAGTGTCGGATGGTTGTGCGCCCTTGCTGATCCAGTACTCGGCACGCTCAACACTAAACGAACTGTTTTGACCAGTTTGCTTTGGATCGTACGTACCGAGGATCTCGATAAATTTCCCGTCTCGCGGGCTGCGGCTGTCGGCGACAACGACTCTGTAATAGGGCCGGTTTTTCGCCCCTTCTCTGCGTAATCTAATTGAAACTGCCATGGTAAATTAACTTCTTATTCGCGCCATTTGCGCCATCATTTTTTTCATCTTTCCTGCGTTCTTCATCAGCTTCCGCATCTGATCAAAGCGCCGCAGCAAATCGTTTACCTCCGTGACGGTTGAACCGCTGCCGCGCGCGATGCGTTGACGCCGCCGAGCATTCAGAATGTCGGGGCGCGTCCGCTCTTCTTTTGTCATCGAAAGCACGATCGCTTCCGTGCGCTTGAGCTGCTTCTCGTCAATGGAAAGGCCCTGCACGTTACTCATTCCAGGTAACATGCCAAGAATATTCTCCAGCGGTCCCATTCGGCGCATCATCTTGAACTGCGCGAGGAAATCATTGAAATCGAATGAAGCTGTGCGGAGCTTGCGTTCAAGCATGGCAGCGTCTTCGGCTTCGACGGCTTCAACAGCCTTTTCGACGAGACTAACAACGTCGCCCATTCCAAGTATCCGCCCCGCGAGCCGCTCAGGTATAAAAAGCTCAAACTGATCGAGCTTTTCGCCTGTGCCAGCGAATTTAATCGGTCGGTGCGTGACCTCGCGCATCGACAATGCCGCGCCGCCGCGGGCGTCGCCATCAAGCTTCGTCAGAACAATTCCTGTGATGGACAAAGCAGCGTCAAAGCCGCTTGCTACGCTCACCGCTTGCTGCCCGGTCGCCGCATCTGCAACAAGCAAAATCTCGTGCGGCTGCAAAAATTCTTTGAGCGCTTTGAGTTCATCCATAAGCGCTTCGTCGATTTCCTGTCGCCCCGCCGTATCGAAGATCTGCACACCAGGCGCTACCGTTGTTCGCGTCATCTCAAGTGCAGCGGCAGCGACGCGTTGCACATTTTTCTCCCCCGGGTCGGGAACATGAACCGGGACATCGATCTGTTTTCCGAGGGTTGCGAGTTGTTCGATCGCTGCGGGCCGTTGCAAATCGCACGCCACCAGCGACGGCATGCGACCTTGTTTCTTTAACAGCAACGCCAGCTTGGCAGCTGAGGTTGTTTTGCCCGAGCCGTTGAGCCCAACGATCAAGATGCGTGTTTGATCTTCCAGGCGAAGCGACTCTGCGTCGCCGCCAAGCAGCACCGTCAATTCATCGTGAAAAATCTTTACGATCTGCTGACCCGGCGTAATGCTGCGAAGTACACTTTCGCCAAGCGCCTTTTCTTTTACGCGAGCAATGAATTTTCTGGCGACCTGAAAGTCAACGTCCGCTTCAAGCAGCGCCATGCGAACCTGGCGCAATGCAGCGTCGACGTTCGCCTCGCTGATAACGCCGTGTCCACGGAGGTCTTTGAAAATCTCCTGAAGTTTGTCGCTAAGTTGAGGAAACATGAATAAAGGACCCTCTCCAACCGCGCCGCGGCGACCAGAAAGCCCTCGCTGCTCGGGCTCGCGATTACTTTTTAGCAGCTGCCGCGGGCGAGCTTCCAGCTGTAGCTGCGGCTTCTTCGATTCCGAAGGTCCAATGTGTTTCGACTTTTTTACCCGCGGATTTGGCGCTCACGATTACGGTGCACGTTTTGTCGCGCAGCTTTTGCGGCACCTGATACGACACGGTACCAGTTTTAGGATCAAAGTTGACCGGAACAAGCCCAAGGCCGCTCACGCGCATTTGCACACTCCCGGCCTCGATCTGCCCTAGGCTGCTAAGGTTCGCTTTGATAAGCGGCAGTGTCGTACGCACTGTTTCGCCGTCTGCCGGCTGAGTGGTGAGATCCTTCGCGCCGACTTCGGCTACTGCCGTCCCACCTCCGCTGGATGCGCCGATCATGCTTACTGCGTCTGCAAAAACTTTGGGCTTATTGGCTTCAATTGCGTAACGCCCGATGGCGTCCATCGGAGAAGTGAAAGTGATCGGCTGGCCGTAAACCGTGAACATCGCTTCGTAACCGGCATTTCGCGCAAGTTCCTTTACATGCTCGTTGTAATTCCCGAAGGGCACTGCAAAACAATTCACCTTAATGCCGAGGCGCTGTTCGAGCAGCTCCTTGCAACCGACAACTTCATTTTGCACCCATTTTTCATAGTCGGCCCCAGTCAGCTTTTTCCTGCTTCGTTTTCCGCCTGGCTCGATCACGGTGACGCTGTGCCCTTCGCGCAGATCCTGGTGCGTCGCCGTATGGGCCTGAATATCAACGCCATTGTCGCGCAGATCGGCAAGTTGCTCCCAGGTGATTGCCTCTCCTCCGCCCAAGGTGCCTCCGCGGACGCCTTCGGTGTAGATGAACAGGGTAAATGGATACCCGTATTTCTTCATGATCGGCCATGCGACTTCGAATTGCGATTTCCAGCCGTCATCGAAAGTAACGACAGCACAGCGCGGCGGTATATTCTTTTCGCCCCGTTTCCAGGCAAGCAAATCCTGCATCGAAATGACCGTGATACCTTTGTCCTTTAATTCTTTCATCTGCGCTTCGAACGCAGCGGGCGTAATCTCCGTGCCTGGGTACCGAATCTTGTCGACCAGCCGATGGTAACAAAAAATAAGGACCTGAGCAGTTTGATCGACGACTGGCTTCTTGATCTTGGGAGTTGCCGCTACGACCGGAGCAGCCGTCGCAGCAGCCGTTCCAGGGGCAGGGCTACCCGCAGGTTGCGGTTTATCGGTAACGGCTGGCTGCTTTTTGCACATCGAAAAATTCAGTGCCAGCAGTAATGGAAGGATTGCGAATCGGATCATCATAAAGGTCGTAAGGGATTAAGCAGAGTGGCGCAAAAAACAAGTGCATTTTATACGCGATATTGGAAACATGCGAATCGTTGACAGAATTCAGATTCACTAGTTCCAGGTTCGGCGAAACATTTTGATGGAGCGCCGGTTTTTGCTATTAGATGAGAATGCCGCGTCTGCTCACTCGCGTCGTTACACTCGCGTTTTTCGCGTCATTTGCGGCCTGCAGCACGGTAAGAACTCCCAGTGTCAAAAACACAAGCAAAACGTTTTCCATTGTAGTCGTGGATGCCGGACACGGCGGCAAAGATAGTGGTGCGTTTCGCCGCTACGGTCCGCCGGAAAAGATGGTCACGCTCGATGTAGCCCAGCGCCTCGAGCGCAGACTGCGCGAGTCGCAGGTAAAAACCGTCATGACCAGAGATTCAGACGTGTTTATCCCGCTCAATGATCGCGTCGCAATGGAGAACAAGCAGAAAAACGCAGTCTTCGTGAGCATCCATTTTAACGACTCGCGCAAGCGCAAAACCCACGGATTTGAGACCTACTATCATTCCGGTGCATCCTTCGATCTGGCCAATCGGATCCAGCAAAAGCTTATTACGATCCCAAATTCCGCGAATGGCGGAATTCACACGGGGAACTTTCGCGTGTTGCGGCTTGCGAGCTGTCCCGCTGTTCTCGTGGAATGTGGGTACCTGAGCAACCGATCTGAAGGTAACCAGGCGCGGGACTCGGAATATCGCGAATTACTCGCGGACAGAATTGCCGAGGCAATCGTCGAACAGCGCTACGGCTCAGGAGTTTATCGGCCGTCTCCTCAAATTGCCGCCCAATTACGGCCGGCGGCGGAACCTGCCAGCAGCTCCACCAACCTCGCGCCAGCTGGCTCGCGGTAGAGTTCAGCAGCGAATACTAAAATTCCTTTCCGCGTTTTTCGGGACCGATAACGGCGAGGAGAATTAGCGCTACGAAAATCACCAGCGTGAAAAGGCCAAGCGCCTTTGCGTAATCGGCATGCCCGCTGGCATCGTGGAAATGATGGGCCAACTGGGCTTCCACAACGGCTGTGTTCGCCGCGAACAGATTTCCCAGTTGATAGGCAAAGCCCGGAAACGTCCCTCGGACAGCATCAGGCGATAACTCGTTCAAATGCACCGGCACAATTCCCCATGCGCCTTGCACCATGAATTGCATGGCGAATCCACCGATCACCAGAAGCGTGTATCCGGGCGAAAACACCCATAGGGGAATCAGCACGATTCCAAGTGCGGAGCACAAAGCAATGCACCTACGACGTCCCCATTTTTGCGAGAAATGGCCGACCACTGTTCCACCGCAGATTGCCCCAACAGCGTAAACGATTCCGGTCGTCGCCTTTTGCGTCACACCGTAGTGGCGCTGTTCGCCGAGAAATGTTTGATACATGTCCTGCGTGCCGTGCGACATCGCGTTAAACGCCGTCATCAGCAAAATCACGTAAAGAAAAAGCGCCCAGTGGCGTTTGAGCACAAAAAGAGCCTGCTTCCAAAAATCACCGATCGCGTGCTGCTGGCGTAGCCAGACAGGCGATTCAGGCACACGCGCACGGATGTAAAGCACAAGGATCGCCGGAAGCGCGCCGGCGACAAAGAGACCGCGCCAGCCGAAGAGCGGAAACACGATCCAATAGACAACCGCCGCCAGGAGATAACCGAAAGCGTATCCTTGTTGCAAAATTCCGGAGAACAGTCCGCGCGCTTGAGTTGGCAGTGTTTCCATTGTCAGCGAGGCGCCGAGTCCCCATTCGCCGCCCATGCCGATCCCGTAAAGCGCCCGAAAAATCAGCAGCACGGTAAAGTTGGGCGAAAAGGCTGTGAGCAATTCCATCACCGAATAAAAAATGATGTCGATCATCAGCGGCATTCGTCGGCCGAAGCGGTCGCCGAGCAGACCGAAGACGAACGCGCCCACGGGACGCATCGCGAGTGTGATGGCAATCGCGTAAGTGAGATCGGCGACGCTTTTGCCGAAATCGTGCGCCATCGGCACGATCACAAAGGTCAGCAGAAAAAAATCGAACGCGTCCAGCGCCCACCCGAGGAAACAGGCGACAAACGTGTTGCGTTGATCACGGTTGAGGAGTTTAAAAAGCCGGATCGCTTCCACAGCGTTTTTCAACTATTCGCCTGGCTGGTACATCGCAAGCATGAATCACGAGAAGCGGCGACCGTCCGCGAAAGTGACAGCAGCCTTATCCGAGATCGCAGGCACTCGCTGCGGCAACGCCTCTACAACTTCACTTCGTCGCTCGCACCAGCCTGGTTGGCTTCGACCATGTCTTCGAACGGCCGATAGAAGTTGGAGTAAAAAGGGTAGGGTCGATCGGGATGTGCAGGACGGTAGCGCCAGTGTTTGTACATCCAAAGCCAGGGCGCCGGGTCTTTGCGCACGTAAGGCTCAAATGAATCCCAGCATGCCTGCGCGATTTGTTGAGGTGTCATTCCAGCGGTGTGTTCGATCTTTGGATGAAATACCAGCCTGTAACGTCCGTCCGGCAGCGGTTCGGTGTGCGCGGGCACGATGGGAACGCCGGTTCGCTCGTGCAGCCACGCATGCGCCGACGTGACGCTTGTCTCTAATCCAAAACAGTCGATTGCCACGGCACCTTGACTCGGTGGCACTGTGAGATCAACCAGCAGCGCCGTGCGGCCCTTTCGGCGAAGCACCTTGTAAAGCCGCATAATGCCGCGCTCGCGTGGGACGAGCTCGTGACCGGATTGCTCCCGCAATTTTTTGAAAATTGGATCCAGCGACGAATTCTTAAATTCCTGCGAGATGATTGTGCCTTGCAGATCGAGAAAACCACAGGCGAGACTGAGCCATTCAAAGTTGCTATAGTGATAACAGGCAATCATTAAGCTGCGCTGCGGGCCTGTGTCGCGCGCTGTTTCCTCAAGATTTTCCAAGTCAATGTACTGAGAAAAGTTTTCTTGTGTTAGACGCGGGCTCCATAGCAGATCGACCATGGTCCGCGCGAAATGCTGAAATGACTCACGGGCAATTTTTCGCCGCTCCTTGGGCGAGAATTGATCGCCAAATGCGACCTCGAGATTGCTGAGCGCTACCTCGGAGCGAGGCCGATCAACACAGCTCAGCAGGACTCCTGCTGCCTGGGCGATGTGATAGCACGCCCGTCGCGGGCATAACGGGATCAGCTTTGTGGCAAGAACAAGCCCCAGCCACTCCAGCCGATATCGGATCCGCTTCCAGCGCGACCGCATTGCGGAGTTTCAACGACGAAATCCGAATGTCTAACGCCTTCCCGTTATGACGAATCAGCCGATTCGCTTACCATCCCTGCCCTGGGTTACTTACCGGAGGCAAACTTTTTCGGAACTCCTTCTGCTGGCGATCGGCTTCTTTCTGCTCGTCCGCCTCGCGCGCCTGCTGTTCAGGACTGGGACCCGGGCTGCCACAGCCTGGCAACGTGATAAGGAGCGTCAAAATCAAAAATGATTTGGTAAGCAGCTTTTTCATACGGAAATAGGAACAGGACGATAATCAGGGCGGTCAACGCGGCAACCTCCGTCAGAGATGTGCCACGGGATCGGAGAAGCCGGATTATTCAACTTTCGTGACGTTGTATTCGTCTACTGTCTGGTCGCGGTACTTGTGCTCGAGCGCTTTCAGGCGTTCAAGGATCTCATTCAACGCAAGCTCGTTCTTCAAATTCACTTGATAATCGATTTCCGCGCGCAGGCGGTCTTTGTGCGACTGGCGATTCTGGGACATCAGAATAATTGGCGCCTGCAGAATGGAAAGCACATTAATCCCGGTGCTCAGCAATAAGAACGGATATGGATCGAAGTTGCTTTTGCCAATCCACGCCAACCACATGTTTATCCATACCCAAACGTTGACAAGAACCACCGCGGCAATAATAAATTTCCAACTGCCGCCGAATTCGGCGATGAGATCTGCCGCGCGATCGGCAAGGGTAAGCTGTGCTGCCTCCTCGACATTGACGTTGCGGGTCGCACTGTGACGCAAAAGTTCATCTGTGTGGCGTAACCGATTGGCAAGCGCAGTGAGCATCTCCAGCGCGACATTTGGGTTGCTGCTAACAAAGGAAAGAAAATGCTCGCGCGAAAGCACAGCCAGCCGCGCGTCCTCGGCAACCCGCGCATCGGCCGAGCGCGGCTTACCATCGAGCAAGGCCATTTCCCCGAAGAAATCGCCGCGATGCAATTCGGTAAGCGTAACCTCGTGCCCATCCTTCGCTCGCACGCAAATACGGACCCTGCCTTGCTCGATTAAATACATCGCGTCGCCTTCGTCGCCTGCGCGAAATAGAACCGCGCCTGCTTTGCAATCGAGGCTCTCGAGCATCTGGCACAATTCATGGGTCGCCTCGGTATCGAGCGACTCAAACAATGGCACATGGCGTAGCGTCTCGACGTTCATTTACTGGAGAGCGATGGAACGGTGGCCACAATAACCGCAATGCGCCGCTGCGAGAAGCGACAAATCACTGATGAAACAACGCTCTTGGACCATCGGAAATTGACTTGGACAGGTTCGCTTCTAGTTTGACAAACGCGTTCGCTGCGCGTTCCGAGCCGTGAAAAACGTCCTCTTCGTCTGCACAGGTAACATTTGTCGGAGCCCAATCGCGGAAGGGCTTTTTCGCCGCATGACTGGCAACCGGAAGGACATCGAAGTCGCATCGGCCGGAGTGCACGCGGTTCGCGGCCAGCCGCCAAGCCTGTACGCCGTAGAAGTCTGCGCAGAGGAAGGCACAAATATAAGCGCTCTGCGCAGCCAGCCGCTGACCCGAGCGCTGGTTGATCAAGCTACGCACATTTTCGCCATGACCGGTGCGCACGTCGAAACGATACAAACATTATTTCCACAAAGTGCGGAAAAAACGTTCTTAATCCGTGAATTTGAAGAACCTGGCACGACGGTGTGGCGCGATGTGCCAGACCCAATCGGTCTCGGTCGCGAGGTGTACGAGGATTGCGCGCGCATCATTAAAAACGCTTTGCCAAGCGTGCTCGCATTTGTAGAACAGGGCGAACTCGTCCGCCCTGGTGCGAGGCGCTCGTCCGACATATCTTCTTATCCCATGGACCATCTTTCTCGCCAATTTGACCCCGGACCCGTCGCTTCTACGTCGCCCCCTTGTTACGGCGACGCGTTGCGCAGAGTCGATCCCGAAATCTTTGATGCGATTGCTGCGGAAGAGAAACGCCAACGTGAGAACATCGAATTGATCGCCTCGGAAAATTTCACCAGTCGCGCGGTGATGGAAGCTCAGGGCAGCGTGATGACCAATAAATACGCGGAAGGCTATCCGCGTAAACGATGGTATGGCGGCTGCGAGAATGTCGATACCGCCGAGCAGTTGGCGATCGATCGCGCCAAGCGGCTTTTCGGTTGCGAACACGTCAACGTGCAGCCGCACAGCGGGGCGCAGGCAAACATGGCCGTCTATTTTTGCATGCTCAAACCGGGCGACAAGATTTTGGCGATGAACCTGGCGCACGGTGGCCATCTCACGCACGGTCACCCAGCAAATTTCTCCGGCAAATTCTACGCAGTGTCGCAGTACGGAGTCAGCGAGAACACCGAGCAGATCGATTACGACGCTTTGCAAAAACAAGCAGAAGAAGTCCGGCCATTGATGATTACCGCTGGCGCTTCGGCTTATCCGCGCATTATCGATTTCCCGCGGATGCGCCAGATTGCGGATTCGGTCGGCGCGCTTTTGTTCATCGACATGGCGCACATCGCCGGGCTCGTTGCGGGCGGCCAACATCCAAGTCCGATCCCGCACGCACATTTTGTCACCACCACCACACATAAAAGTCTGCGCGGGCCGCGGGGCGGCATTGTTATGTGCGAAGAGAAATTCGCCAAGCAGATCGATGCGACCGTTTTCCCGGGGGTACAGGGCGGCCCACTGATGCACGTTATCGCTGCGAAGGCCGTTTGCTTTCATGAAGCGCTGCAACCGCAATTCCGCGAATACCAGCGACAGGTAGTGATTAACGCGAAAGCCCTCGCCGCCGGTTTAGCCAAACACGGTTATCGCATCGTGTCCGGTGGAACCGACAATCATCTGATGCTTGTCGATCTTCGTCCGAAGGATCTCAACGGCAAAGAAGCACAGGAAGTTCTCGATCGCGCCGGCATTACCGTTAACAAAAACGCCATCCCGTTCGATACCAGCTCGCCTTTCAAGCCGGGCGGCATCCGCGTCGGCACGCCCGCAGTCACCACGCGCGGCATGAAAGAAGAAGAGATGCTCGAGATCGCGGAGCTTGCTGCCGAAGCGCTCGACAAACGTAGCGACGAAGGCGCGATCGAGAACGTGCGCAGAAAAGTCATCGACCTAACGAACAGATTTCCGTTACCAATCTAGGTGCGGCGGCGGGTGCAGCGAGTGCTGCAATCAATTTTCGGCACTTACAGACCGCGCCTGCGTCAATTCGTATTATTCAATCTGCGAAAATCTCGTAATCTGCGGATAGAATGAATCCAACGGCGGATCAACCCGAACCAAACCCGCTCCGCGAAGGATTGTCGGCGCGGCCCGTACCACAGCCATGCAGCATCGTGATCTTCGGCGCTACGGGGGATCTCACACATCGCAAACTTGTCCCGGCGCTATACAACCTGTCGGCCGATGGTGAACTCCCACCCGGCGTTGTCATCGTAGGATTC
Source organism: Candidatus Udaeobacter sp. (assembly GCA_049791915.1). Taxonomy (GTDB): domain Bacteria; phylum Verrucomicrobiota; class Verrucomicrobiia; order Chthoniobacterales; family UBA10450; genus Udaeobacter. The sequence goes on along the minus strand of JBARAJ010000015.1, from coordinate 16,448 downwards.
GCTCGACGGGACAAAAGTGACGACGAATTCCGGAGCGACATCGAAGAATCCACGCGCAAGTTTTCGCGTCAGCCTGTGCGCGACGAAATCTGGAACGCGTTTGCACAATCCATTTTTTATCACCGGAGTGAGTTCGGTGATGAAGCTGGCTACCAGCGGCTGAGCAAACGTCTCGAGGAGATCGACAAGAGCCATGGCACGCGTGGCAACCGCCTCTTTTACCTGGCGGCCGGTCCTGACCAGTTCGAACCGATTCTCAAAAACCTGAAAGCCGCGGGCCTGAACCAGACCTGCGAAGGAAGCTGGGCACGCATCATAATCGAAAAACCTTTCGGCACCGATCTGGCCTCAGCGCGCGAGCTCAATCGCGTCGTGCGCAATTCCTTCACGGAGGAGCAGACCTATCGGATCGACCATTTCCTCGGCAAGGAGACGGCGCAGAACATTCTGGTCCTCCGATTTGCTAATGCGATCTTCTCACCGCTGTGGAACACGCACTACATCGATCATGTGCAGATCACAGCGGCGGAAACCCTCGGTGTAGGAACTCGGGCCGGTTATTACGAGGACGCAGGAGCATTGCGCGACATGGTGCAAAATCATCTGATTCAGCTCCTATGTCTGGTCGCGATGGAACCGCCTACTGACCTGGGCGCTGGCAGTATCCGTGACGAGAAGGTCAAAGTTGTGCGCTCACTGCATCGCTGGCCGCGCAGCGAAATCGCGGCCAATGTTGTGCGTGGCCAATACACGAAAGGCGCTATTCACGGCGAGCCGGTCCTCGGTTACCGGCAGGAACAAAATGTAAATCCGGATTCGCAGACTGAGACATTTGTCGCTTTGCGTTTGTTCATCGACAACTGGCGCTGGGCCGACGTGCCCGTGTACATGCGAGTAGGCAAACGGCTTCCGAAATCGGCAACTGAAATTTCCATTCACTTCAAAAAAGCGCCTGCGGTGCTGTTCAATAAAGATCTGCGGGACCTCAACGTGCTCGTCATTCGCATTCAACCCGATGAAGGAATCTCGCTGCGGATTCATGCCAAGGTCCCCGGCACAAGCTTTCGAATCGAGCCCGTCAAAATGGATTTTCATTACGGAACATCCTTCGGCAAACCCAGCCCGGAAGCGTACGAACGTCTGCTGCTCGACGCGATGAGCGGCGATGCGACGCTCTTTGCGCGTAGCGACGAGGTCGAAGATGCATGGTCGTTCATCGATCCTATCGAGGAGGTGTGGCATGCAAAGAAAGATGCGCCGGAGTTATATTTTTATCCCGCTGGATCGTGGGGACCGGAAGCAGCCGATGATTTGCTCGCCCGCGACGGCCGCGCGTGGAGAAGATTGTAAACGCGTTATGCCTGCGGCTGCTGAAACATACTCGTTAGGCGCTCCTGTCGAAATCGGCAAAATTGAGCAGGAGCTGAAAAAACTCTGGCGAGAGGGCGAAGGCGCAATGACGCGCGCGTCGCTCATGAATCTTGCTGTTTACAGCGGAAAGCCGGGCTCATTGCAAAACAACACGCAATTGATGGCGCGAATCACCGAGAACCACGCCTGTCGCGCGATCGTCATCGAAGCTGATTGCGACGCAGCCGATGACCACGTTGGCGCCTGGATCAGTGCACACTGCCACGTAAGCAGCGTTGGCAGCAAGCAAGTCTGCTCGGAACAAGTTTCATTCCTGCTCAAAGGCGGGTGCACCTTACAACTGCCGAGCATAGTTCTTTCCAATCTCGATTCTGACCTGCCGCTTTATCTTTGGTGGCAGGAAGAATTTCGCGAACCGATGGATCCACAACTATGGACGTGGGTCGACCGCGTGATCTACGATAGCCACGGCTGGAGCGATTTTCGCTCGCAAACACGTTTCCTCAAATTGATGCAGAAGGAGGCCAATCAGCGTATTGTGTTTTGCGACCTGAATTGGACGCGGTTGGACAACCTTCGCTTCGCGCTCGCGCAATTCTTCGACCATCCCGCTTCGCATCATCGCCTCGGCGAGATCAGCAAGGTGCGGATCGATTTTGCACCCGGGTTCAGATCAACCGCTGTCTTGTTTGCAGGCTGGCTTGGAGCGCAATTGAATTGGCACATCGACGACGTGAAATCCTCAGGTGAGTTGCGGTTCACCGGTGCGTCAGCGAGGCATATCGACGTCGACTTGCGTGAGCGCAACGGCGAACCGGTTCACGAAGTCGCGTTGACCAGTGGTGATGTGGAATTTCGCGTCACATACGCGCATTGCGGCGATCTCCTGGAGGTCTCACGCACACAGAACGACGAAAAGGGGATCCCGCAGCTAATGCCCGCTGGAAGCAACGATCCTGTGGGCCTGATCAGCGAGGAACTGATTCGCGGCGGGCCACACCGCATTTACTTGAACGCGCTCAATTGCGTTCGGGATCTACTGTAGCCACCGCCCTGCCGGCGGTCCTTTTTTGCCTAACCATCGACGGTCACAGTCCCGTGGCTACAATGTCAGCAACGCGCACAATTCGCGGACATTCTTTTCAATCGAGAAAAGCGCTCGCGCGCGTTCGTAGCCGGAATGGCCAAGTCTCGCCGCCCAAGAACAATCGTTAATCACCGTTTCAATCGCGTCAGCCATTGCTCTCGCGTCGCCCGGTTGCACCAAAAATCCGGTTTGGTTTTCGATAACCATTTCCGGAATCCCGCCGATGTTCGTGGACACGACAGGCAGCGCCGTCGCCATCGCTTCCATGATGACTGTAGGCAGATTGTCCATACCGCCGTCGGGATCAACCACGCTCGGGAGCACAAACACATTTGCCGTGGCGAGCCGCCGTCGGAGTTGCGTCTGTGGTTTTGCGCCGGTCAGTACGACATTATTTTGCAAACGCAGTTCGTCGATTTGTTCGCGTAGCTCATTCTCGAGCGGACCCTCACCGGTGATTTCACAGCGGAACGATTTCCCACGTTCCGCGAGCAACGCGCAGGTGCGAATCAAATCGCCGAATCCCTTTTTCGGAATCAAACGGCCGACCGCGATGATCAGCGGTGGAGTCGAAGAAAAATCGGCCCGGCCAAATTCCGCGAGATCGAGTCCGTTGTAAATGCGATGGACGCGATCAACGCGAAGAGAGAATTGGTCGCGCAAAAAGCGCGCAGAGTAATCCGTTTCAGTGATGATTGCGCGCGCTGTATCGCAAAGTTTATCCAGTCCGATTTCGAATCGGCGCGGAGAGAAAATGTCGTTCGCGTGCGCGGTAAAACTGAAAGTGATAGAAAAAAACTTGTTTATCCAGAAAGCAGTGCGCGCAGCCATGCCGGCGAAATGAGCGTGCACATGATCGATGCCCATTTGTCGCAAGCGCAGTCCAACGTAGATCGCCTGGTAAAGCCGAAGGAAATCGGTGCGGCGGCCCCATTCATCCAGGGCGGCGACAATGCCTGTGCTGAGATTCCCTTTTTTTGCGGCGCGTCGACCTTCTTCCAGCAGTTCCTTTTCCTCTGGAAGATAATGCACCCGTTCGACGATACGCGTGTCCCAATCTTGTGGTGGCTCGTCTTTCGGATTCCGGATTGAAAAAATTGGCGGTGCGATGTCTTGGCGATCAAGCTCCGCCACTTCCCGATAGCAAAACGTTTGTCCGAACGATGGGAACCGCTCGAAGAGGTAAGCGAAGCGCGTCATCAAGATTCAGGAATGTAGTAGCGATCACGCGCTGCCGCGCTTGACCGGAATCGGTTTTCCAGACTCATCGACAGCGACCAGCGTAAAGACGCCATGTGTAACGCAGCGCTCTTCGCCAGTCATATGACGGGTCACCCAAACCTCGACGGGGATGGTCATCGAAGTCCGCCCGATTTTCTCCACGCGCGCATAACAGCTAACCGTGTCCCCCACTCTCACCGGCTCCAGGAATGACATGCCTTCCATCGCCGCTGTGACCACGCGCGCCTGAGCAGTCTTCGCCGCAAGAATTCCACTGCCCAAGTCCATTTGCGAGGTCACCCAGCCTCCGAAAATGTCCCCATTCGCATTTGTGTCCTTGGGCATTGCGATGGTTTGAATCACCAGCTCGCCTTTGGGTTTGTCGCTCATCTGAAGCAAATCTAGTCCGTCATTCCGAGCGAAGTCGAGGAATCCCGATGAAAAACCGTACGGTCCTGCTACGGGATTCTTCGACTCCGCTCCGCTTCGCTCAGAATGACTTCGTAATCCTCCTCTTCCTCTGCTTCCTTCCCCCTTTAGAAGATTCAGAGGAAGCGGAAGAGGAAGATTACAGGATCAGCATGCAATCGCCGTAACTGTAGAAGCGATACCGGTCACGGACCGCTTCCTCGTACGCACGAAGAATGAATTCGCGTCCAGCAAATGCACTCACCAGCATCAGTAAGGTCGAGCGTGGTAAGTGGAAATTGGTTAACAGCGCATCCACAACTCGAAACGTAAACGGCGGGTGAATGAACAGATCGGTCTCGCCTGATTGTGATTCAACCTGATCCGATTGGAATTCTTGTAGGGCAGGCGCTCCGCCTGCCGACGGCAAGCGATGCACTTGCCCTACAATTTTCCCACGCCGTCGAGTCTTAAGCGCCGCTGTTTCGAGAACGCGCATTGCTGTCGTTCCCACGGCTACGATCCGCCGCGCGGTGTTGATCTTGTCTGCGGCTTCCGACGAAACGGAAAAACGCTCCGCATGCATTCGATGTTCGACGATATTTTCAGAGCGCACAGGGAGAAATGTTCCCGGTCCAACATGCAACGTCACGAATGTGTGTGGAATCTCACTCAAGATCTCGGAGGTGAAATGCAGGCCAGCCGTCGGCGCAGCCACAGCCCCGGGCTCACGAGCAAAAATCGTCTGGTAACGGGTCGCGTCCGTTTCATCGGTGGGCCGATTGACATACGGTGGTAACGGCATGGAACCACCGGCATAAACATCGACATCCTGGTCGAACGCGACGATTCGCTCGCCGTCTGGGGTGATTTTCTCGACCCGCAAACAGACATCGTCGATCGTTGCCGTCGAGCCCACACGCATTTTACGGCCGGGCGTAACCATGCACTTCCAACGCATTGGCCCGAGACGCTCAAGAAACAAAAATTCCACCGCGTCGTCGTCGGAGAATCGCCGCGCTGCCAGCACGCGCGTATCGTTTAACACAACGAGGTCGCCCGGCTGCAAAAACGTTTTTAGCTCGCCAAATTGCCGATGCTCAATCTTCTGCCCGGCGCGATGCAAAACCATCATCCGGGAATCTTGGCGACGCTCAAGCGGGCGTTGCGCGATCAATTCCCGTGGCAGAACGTAATCGTAATCGCTGAGTCGCGCGCTCATCGGTCGATTGAATCTAACGCAGATCCAAGAGGAAACAGCGCCGTCGAGTCATGTGTCGCGGACGATGTTTATGCAAAAAGGCGTAGCTGCGTTGTTGATCGGCGAAATGATTCGCACGAAAGCGCCGGGCGCGCGCCGATGCCGGCTCGACGACAACCGACTTTGAATAACGATGCGATTTGATCGGCGAAAATCCCCTCTCCCGTCATGCGTGTGTGCCATTGCGAATTGTTTAGCCGGCTTCCCCGCAAATGCCGGATCCGCCGAAGCACCTTCTCTTTGCGGTCTGGAAAATGTTCCTCCAGCCAATGCTCGAACAGTGGCGCAACCGCCCATGGCAGGCGGATAATCGTGTAGCCGGCAAACTGCGCGCCCGCTTTTGCGCACGCATCCAGGATCTTCGGAACCTCGTGATCAGTGAGTCCGGGAATAATTGGCGCGACCATTACACCAACTGGAATTTTTGCTGCACGAAGTTGTTCGATGGCGTAGAGCCGACCTTGCGGCGAGGTCGTGCGTGGTTCGAGCACGCGCTGCAACGTTGGATCGAGAGACGTCACTGAAACGTTGACCGCCGCAGCATTGCACGCCGCGAGCTCGCGCAAAATATCGATATCGCGCGTGACGAGATGGTTCTTTGTAATGATCGCCACAGGATTGCGAAACTTTGCAAGGACATCGAGACAGCCGCGCGTGATCCGCAATTTTCGCTCCACTGGTTGATACGGATCGGTCACACCGCTCAACACAAGCGTCTGCGGTTGCCATCGCGGCGATTCCAGTTCGGCGCGCAGCAGTTCAGGGGCATTGGTTTTCACCATGATTTTGCTTTCGAAATCAAGACCGGCCGAAAACCCGAGATACTCGTGGGTCGGTCGCGCGTAACAATAAACACAGCCGTGCTCGCACCCGCGATACGGATTCAAGCTTGTTTCAAAGCCGACATCCGGACTTGTATTGCGAGTAATGATCGTTCTCGTTCCGTCGCGAAAATACTGCGTCGGACGCCGCGGTGTCTCTTCGGTCTCACAGCCGACATCGACTACGTCTGCGTCAGTTATATCGACGTGCAGTTTTTCGAATCGGTTTGCTGGGCTCCAGGATGCGCCGCGCCCCCGAGTCGTAGCGCGGCTCTGCGGCGTTTCGACGATGACAGGGTTGAACTTCTTGTTCGCGGGCACGATTTAAGTTCACATGAACATATTGCACTGTCGAGCAAATCTTTGAGTTCCTGCTATACTTGCGCACCGACTGCTGATCACCAGTTTTCCGGAGGGGTGGCAGAGCGGTTGATCGCGCCGGTCTTGAAAACCGGAAGGCCGAAAGGCCTCGTGAGTTCGAATCTCACCCCCTCCGCCACTTCAATTTTCGATTTTCGATTTCCGATTTCCGATTTCCGATTGGCAGCAATAGGAAGTACGCTACGAGAAGGGCGCATAAGCTTCCCAGAACCGCTGCGCAAACGACGTCGGAGAGATAATGGGCGCCGATATACATCCGCGAGAACCCGATCAGAATCGGGATTGGAAAGCACGCGAGGCCGACGCGCCGACGAGCGATAAGTAAAACGCCAAAGAACGCGGTCGAAGCGCCGACATGTCCGGAAGGAAACGATTGATATTTCGAGCTAAAACGCGGACCGCCCCAAGGCGTTTCAGCCTGGACCGACGGGCGCGCCCGTGGAACGGTGCGTTTAATCACGGTATCCGCCACCCCCGCCAGCATCATGGCCAACAGCATGCCGAGGAAAATACGCGTCCAGTCTTCGCTGCCCCGGCGCCATGCCAAGCCCAGGAGAACTAATCCTACTGCCGCATGCAACGGCCAATCGCCCAAGAAGCTGACGTAGCGCATCAAATCGCGCATCGGAGGGTTTTGATGCTGCATCATGAATTCGCGCACGCTGTCGTCGAAATGAAATGACACTGCGATCGCCGTCGCCGCGATCGCGATCCCGATGAGCCAATTCAAAGCAGTGCGGCGCTTCACAAATAAGTTCCCGTTAACGGTTGCAACTCTTACTCTTGCTCATGCTCTTGCTCCTAATCGACCAGAACCGAGCATAAGCACTAGTAGGAGTATGAGCAGGATAAACTCGACAACTACAAAGTATGCGATCTTATTTTTTAGCTGCGTTCTGTTTCACATCCTTGGCACATGGAGCTTGCCCCTTATCGATCGGGACGAGCCGCGCTTCGCCGAATCTTCGCGGGAAATGATCGAGCGCAGCAACTACATCGTTCCCTACTTCAATAACCAGCTTCGACTCGATAAGCCTCCCCTCACCTACTGGGCACAGGTCGCCAGCTATCACATTTTCGGCGAAAACGATTTCGCTGCTCGCTTCCCTTCGGCAATAGCAGCAGCACTCACCGCCCTCTTAATCTTCGTCTGGGGCCACCGGTTGGGGGCAGAAAAAGTCGGGTGGTGGGCCGCAATTATCTTCACGCTTTCGCTCCAAACATTCGTTCACGCGAAAGCCGCCGTCGCCGACATGTGGCTCGTGTTGTTCGTGACTCTGGCGAATTTGGCTGGATACGAACTGTTTCAACGCCCCCCGTTGAACCAAGGAGCGACTGTCTCCAGACCGCCGTGGGCGATTTGGAAATCGCCCTTCCTTGTTTTTTATCTCTCGCTCGCGCTCGGCTTTCTTGCCAAAGGCCCAATCGCGTGGACACCGCTGCTGGCCGTCGCTGGCTTAATCATCTACACACGAGATTGGCAGATGTTACGGCGCTTCAAGTTTGCGGTGGGTGTTGCGCTGATGCTTGCAGTGGTCGCGCTCTGGGGAATCCCGGCGCTGATTCAAACACGGGGGGAGTTTTTCAGAGTGGGAATTGGACGACACGTCGTCGGCCGTTCGTTTATGACACTGGAAGGTCACGGCGCGAGCTCCTTCGGTATGTACGCGCTGCTACTTCCGTTTTATTTTGTCACCGTCTTCATCAGTTTCTTTCCGTGGTCGATCAAGTTGCCGTGGCTAATTCGCAAATTGTGGCGGAACAGAGAGGCCGGGGTCGGCGCCCCCGGCTACAGCCGAAGTCCGGTCGATACATATCTGCTCTGGGGCATCGCTGTCGTCTTCGTCATCTTTACTCTCGTCAGCACGAAGTTACCGCACTACACGCTGCCAGCGTTTCCGTTACTTGCGCTTTTGCTCGCACGGCATTGGCACCAAGAAATGGCAATTGAAAGCCGCCGCTCCCGGTTCACAACCATCGCGGTCGCAACTACGTGTGTGTGGATCGCAGTTGCCCTCGTGGTGCCGTCAATGGTGGCGCGGTTTTTTCCCGCGTATCAGCTCTTTCAAGTGTCTCGCGCGTCTTTGCAGCCCAACATGCAATTTGCTGCGGTCGAGTTCCAGGAGCCAAGTCTGGTCTGGTATTTTCGCTCCCGTGTCCAAGGTTTTCTCACGCCGCTGAACAAGCGTCGCGCTGCTGAGTTCATGAGCGCACCCGATCCACGTTTTATCGTTCTGCCGACGCCCGTAGCGGGCGAACTTTTCGCGAACCCACCCGCAAGCTGGCGATTCTTTACAATTAATGGTTTCAACATCGCGAAAGGCAAACGCGTCAATCTCACGCTGGTGTTGAAACGAGAATGATTAGTTGAATCGGATAAAACGTTGAAGCGTCTTTTTCGTCTGTCATGTTGAGCGGAGCGAAACATCTCTGGCTATCGGCTTTGCGGCAGATGGGTCGCCAGAAATAATCAGAGATTCTTCGCTGCGCTCAGAATGACAAGGAACGCACCCCCGCTTCAACGCTTCAACACTTTAACGAACCCATGATCACGTTTCTTGATGGTAAACTCGTGAACGCCCTACCCACGCAGGCGATTGTGGATGTAGGCGGCGTTGGCTACGAAGTGTTCATTCCGCTGTCGAGCTATGACAAGCTGCCTGCTGTCGGACAGGCTATCCGCATTCTCACGCATCTGGCCGTGCGCGAGGATGCGCACGTGCTGTATGGATTCATGACGCCAGCCGAGCGTGATCTTTTCCGATTGCTCGTCAACCACGTCTCAGGCATCGGGCCGAAGCTGGCACTGGCAGTGTTGAGTGGAATGAGCGTAAACAATTTCAAAGCGGCGGTGGTGAATTCTGATGTCGCAGCGATTTCGAAAATCAGTGGCCTTGGGAAAAAGACGGCCGAGCGAATCGTTCTCGAATTAAAGGACAAGCTCGGAGTGGCGGCAGCATGGGAAGCAGCCAGCGCCACGCACGCGCCCACGCCCGAACAAGAGCAGGCGAACGAAGCAGTGCTGGGCTTGATCGCGCTCGGCTACAAGCAAGTCGATGCGCATAAGGCCGTGCACGATTTGCAGCAGAAGGGCGAAGCGAAATCAGCCGAAGAACTGGTGAAACTGGTGCTGAAGAAAATGGCCGCGGGACGGTAATTGTAGGGCGTTTGTATCAAACGCCTTCTCACGCCCGGCGTCTCACAGAGACGCCCTACAATAATTGAACGTTGGACGTTCAACGTTGGACATTGGACGTTTGCTTCATCATGCAGGTGCAGGATCAGAATGGCAGGCTAGCCGCGATTCGCGCAGCTTTCCCAAAAGAGGGCCTTTTCGCCGAGAAAGAGTGGCTGCTCTCGCCTGACGCATTTCCGATCGACAGGAAATCTCTCGCCGACCTCGAACAACTTGGGCATCGGCTGTTTGTTTTTCAGCGGGCTTGCAATCAGCTGTATCAGCTCAGCGTTAAAGGCAAGCAGCCCGAATGGGTAGCCCGGTACCTCGACGCCGGTAAACCAAAGGACTTGATTGAATTTTCGCGGCGGAAGGAAATCCGCGACGATTTGCCGCGAGTAATCCGACCAGACCTCGTCCTCACTGAGAAAGGCTACATCATCGCCGAGATCGACTCAGTTCCGGGCGGGATAGGCCTGACGGGTTGGCTAAACCAGACGTATTCTTCCTTCGATAACGACATCGTCGGCGGCGAGAATGGTATGCTGGAGGGATTTCGCGCGGTTGTCCCGAACGGCGCCGATATCATCATTTCGCAGGAATCGGCAACCTATCGGCCGGAGATGGAGTGGCTTGCCGCGCGATTGAATGAACAAGCTGCTGTAGCCGGAGGTGACTCCGGTTCCGTTCGCGATCACGACGGGGCCTGGGTCACCGATCCCGGTTACAGCTGGCGCGTAATGCCGGCGGAAAATTATGAACCGGACGACGGACGCGCAGTGTACCGATTCTTTGAATTGTTCGATCTGCCAAATATTCCCGGAATTGAAAACGCGCTGCGAGCGAATGCAGAAGGGCGAATGACAATCACGCCGCCGATCAAGCCTTATCTCGAAGAGAAAATGTGGTTCGCGCTGTTCTGGCTTCAGCCGCTTCGCGAATTTTGGCGACGCGAACTGGGAGACAAATACTTCATCAAGTTACAGGAAATAATTCCCTACTCCTGGCTCCTTGATCCAACTCCTCTTCCCCAACACGCAGTCATTCCGCGTTTGGAAATTCACGACTGGCGCGAGGCTGCGAAATTTAGCCAGAAAGATCGCGATCTTCTTTTGAAAGTGAGCGGTTTTTCCCCGCTTGGCTGGGGCAGTCGCGGCATCGCGCTCGGGAGCGACCTACCGCACGCCGATTGGGAAAAGCGAATCGAACACGCGTTGGCAACATTCGAATCGTCACCAACTATCCTGCAGCGGTTTCATAAAGGCCGCCTGTTTGAGCACAACTACTGGGATCCTGATTCAGGCGAAGTGAAGGCAATGAAAGGCCGAGTGCGCCTGTGCCCGTATTATTTCGTCGAAACCGATCGTGTGAAGTTACGCGGTGCGCTGGCTACTATTGTTCCAGCAGATAAGAAGTTTTTACACGGCATGAGCGACGCGATCCTGGTTCCATCGAAGGCGCAGTAAGAAAAGCGGATCCGACGAAGCTGGCGAGCGTGCAAATCGTCACGTCGGCATCGGAGCAATCGTGATGGGAGTTTTGGCGCTCATCGCTGGCATTTTGATTTTGATCGGCAAATAGTTAAGCGGCTTAAAGCAGCCAAGGAGAAGACGACGGCGCACAGCGCCCCGACTACAGATCCAGAATGGATTGTCCGTTCACAGTGTTCCTACGGCCGCCGAGATCAGCAAGACGACGATGCTAAGCGAAATGAAGATCTGGATCATTGCAAGAACCTTTGCCCAGCGTGCGAGCAGCGGCGCGTCGGTTGGCCCGAACGTGGAACTCTGCGTGAACGCGACGAACAGATAATCGACAAAGTGCGGATGCCAGCGCGCACACGCAAATTCGGATCGCTCGTCGTGTGGAATTTGCATCTGTGGGAAAAGGAAACTCTTGCTGCCGAATTTCCGTTGTTTCTGTCGAAGGGTTGGCCCGCCGCCGTCCAGGCGCCAGTACCAGAGCGCGAACACGATCACATTCGTTAGCCAAAGTAGTCCGCCGGACCGGAGCAACTGCAATGGAGATTCGCGGTGCGACGGCAATAGACGGACGAGCAAAATTACAGAGGCAATCAACGCCAGTGTTGTGATTCCGTTAATAACGAAACCGAGGAGGCGATTGAGTGATTGTTTCCCCACACGATGGCTCACAACAGTCGGCACGAGCAGGACGACAATCATAGTCGGCAACAACCAAACCGGGCCGACAACGACGTTGCGTGGCAGAGCCAGGTAAATAGCGCCGACTGCGAGAACCGCGGCGATCGTTTGTCCGCGTGGCTCTGGCTTGTCAATATGCTCCGAAGAGGCTGGCATGACATCTGGCTATAATCGAGATTTGGAAATGAAGCTATCCGGAAACACCCCGTCATTTCGAGCGGAGCGAGGAATCTCACACAAACTCTTGGATCACACTCTCTGGTTTGAGGGTTGAACATTAGCTAGTGCGTTTGGTCTGTGCGAACGCCGAAAACTCTTGAATCCAGTGCGCACTGCTGTTGCATCCTACAAGCACTAATCCGACCACATGTTTAAACGCATTCTCAAATGGCTCGGCGCGATCACTGCAGTCTTCGTAATCGCGATCGCAATATTCTTGATTAATCTCATTTGGTTCCGGCCTTGGAGCTTGAATCTGTTTTACGAAAAGGTCTTTGCGGAGATTCTCTTTGATCATCCGGAGATCCTCTCAACGCTCGGTCTGGTCGAGCAATTTGGTATCACGAGCCATAGCGGAAAGCTCGATGACGAATCGCCCGCTCACCAACAGCGCGAATTCGACAGGTGGAAACGCGACCTGGTACAGCTCCACCAGTATCCGCTTTCTCGGCAATCGGCGTCGCAGAAGCTTTCCACACGGGTTTTGGATTGGTTTCTCCGAATCCAAGCCGAGGGCGAAAAGTGGCAATGGCATGATTATCCCGCTAACCAGCTCTTTGGCGTACAGAATCAGTTTCCGTCGTTCATGGCTAATACGCACCGGCTGCTGAGCGAAAAGGACTGCAATTACTACGTGATGCGGCTCGACGCTTTGCCGAAGAAGTTCGATCAAGTACTCGATGGTCTTAAGATCCGCGAACAAAAGCAGATTCTGCCACCGCGATTTGTAGTTGAGGAAGTGCTTAAGGAGATGACCGATTTTATCGCCAAGCCGGCTTCGGAGAATATTCTCGCGACGTCATTTAAGACTCGTGCTGCAAAAATTGACAAGTTAAGCGAGGCCAAGCGCGCCGATTTTCAAGCGCGCGTGGAAACGGCAATAACCAACAAAGTCTATCCGGCCTATCAAAAACTGATCGATTACCTCCATGAAATTTTGCCAAAAACGACAACCGACGATGGTGTCTGGAAACTGCCGGACGGCGACGCGTTCTATGCTTACAAGTTGCACGAAAACACGACCACCACGCTCAATCCGAATGAGGTGCATGAGCTCGGTCTGCGCGAAGTTGCTCGAATCGAAAGTGAGATACGAGCAATTCTCGATGCAAACGGGTTTGCAGGTCAGCCGATCGGAGAGGCGATGGACAAACTCGCCAGGGATCCGCGTTTTCTTTATTCAAACGATGACAAAGGTCGTGCCGAAGCAGTGGCCCGCTACACTGAGTTGATCAATCAGGCGACAGACCGTTCGTCGAAAGAATTATTTCTCACAACTCCGCGTGCCAAGATCGAAGTGCGCCGCGTCCCGGAGTTTAAGGAAGCAACCGCGCCCGGAGCATATTACGAAATGGGCGCCATGGACGGCAGCCGTCCGGGAATCTTCTTCGCCAACCTGCGGGACATGAACGAGGTGCCCAAATGGAGCATGCCAACACTCGCGTATCATGAGGGCGTCCCCGGTCACCATTGGCAAATCTCCACTGCGGAGGAGCTCAAAGGCGTTCCGCAATTTCGCAAGGTAATCCCGTTTACGGCGTACATGGAAGGCTGGGCGCTCTACTGCGAATGGCTGGCGAAACAAGTCGGATGGTACGACAACGATCCATTCGGAGACCTGGGACGCCTCCGTGACGAACTTTTCCGCGCGGTTCGGTTGGTCGTCGATACGGGCATTCACGCGAAGCATTGGACGCGCGAACAGGCGATCGCTTACATGCGCGAGAAAACCGGCATGGGCGAGAAAGAAGTTAAATCTGAAATCGAACGTTATATCGTCGCGCCTGGTCAGGCGTGCGCCTACAAAATTGGCATGCTAAAGATTCAGGAATTACGCGTTCGCGCACAGAAAGAACTGGGAGAAAAATTTGATCAACGGGAGTTTCATGATGCCGTGCTCAAAAACGGCGCGTTACCGCTCGAGATTCTCGAAGAACAAGTGAACGACTACATCCGACAAAAGAAATCGTAGGATTGTAGCCGCCTCGCTGTGTCGAGGCGCCGTCGATGGATTTCCCGGCAGGGCGACACGGCGCGGTGACTACAACAAACCAATGCGCAAAATCCTGATCACGCTTGCGGTTCTCATCGCCGTCGTCATAGCCTTCCTGGCAACCTGGATTTTTTACGGACGTCAGATCTCACTCTTGCTTGATCGCTTTGGAACGATTGAAATGACCTCAGCACGAATTAATTCGATCGCATATCAGGGCGACGGAACTGGCGGCATTTTTCGTGTTGACGATCTTGAGCTGAGTCTCAACGACAGGAATGGCCCAGCTTCCAGCATTGGCACGACGAAAAATGACCAGCTTGCTCTGGCAGACCGGGGAAAGGTTTTTGCTTTTGGTCCGGTGCGGACAGAAGCAGAGAACCTCGCCACGGTGCCGCCCGCTGGCGATGATGCTTCGATAGAAATCCGTCGGAGCATTCTGAATTGGCCAACGCCATTCGAGGTCAATTTCATGACCGGCCATTCGCCATTATGGAAACGGCATTTGTACTATCGAGTGCATTGGAAAAAGCCTTCCGGCGCGACATTAGAGATGCTGTGGCGCTATGAACAATACTTCTATCCGGGCAACGGCTGGGCAAGCGGATTCATGACGCGCCAAGGTTCCACCGGTCTGATCTTGGTAGAAATCAAGAACTGAGCCCGAACGCTTTCCGGGTCGCTTCTTGAGTATCACCCGCTTCGCTGCATGGTTTTGCAGTGCGACTATCGCGCAAATTCCAAAAGCTCTTTACCCGCGACGCCGCGGAAAGCCTGTGGGAGCACGCCTGCCGATGCACGCATCCAGTAAGTTCGCATCGGATTCTAGCGACGATTAATCAATCGGAGTTGGTAAGGCTGCGCGAGGATTATCCGTATCGGCCGAATGCGCGAAAGATCAATGCCTACGAGGACGCCAACTACTGGGTTGGCGTTAACGTAAAACGCGTACAGGACCTTTGGCTTGATCGCTCGCCGCCACTCGACATTCTGGATCTGGGCTGTGGGCCAGGATATTTTCTCTATCTTTGCCATCTATTCGGCCACGAAGGTCTAGGGCTCGATCCCGATGACGAACCTTTTTTCCGGGGGACGACCAAGTTCTTCGGCGTTGGCCGCGTCGTCGCGCGAATCAATGCGCAAGCGCCGTTGCCGGATCTTGGCAAACGATTCGATCTCGTTACTGCGCATCGCGTCTGTTTCCACCGGATCGCACGGCGCGAAAATGGTGAGTGGCTGGAATGGACGGAGGCTGACTGGAAATTCTTCATCAACGATGTGCGCACGAGATTCCTCAAACCTGACGGGCGACTCCTTTTGGAATTCAATCGGCGCGCGGACGGTTCTTCATTTTTCACGCCAGAGCTACGCGCGTTTTTTGAATCGCAAGGCACGCGAATCGTGCGTTGGAAAGCGTTGCTTGCTGCGGATCCGGCTCAGCGGCCGCGATTCAAGATGGTGTAGCCGTCGCCCTGTAGGCGACGCGCCCCGACGGGTTGTCCAGCTCCGCGCTACGTTTCGCACAGCGAAACGACTACAGCTTCCAGTCTGAGCAATCCCAGCCCAGCAGTTGCTCAATTTTGGAGATGTCTTCGGCAAATAGATTGTAAAGGGAAACGCGCTCTTCCCAGTTTATCGCTCGCTCGTACGGCACAACGTTTCTGTCCTTGTTGCTTAGCGAACGCAAAGGTTTACGCCCAAGGAACGAGAAGATTGAGGCAAGCGTTTGGCGCTGCTTCGCTTTGAAGTCTTCGAATTTCACGACCTTCATTTGCTCGCGCGGCAAAAATTTAAAGACGCGCTCTAATTGGCGTCCATAAAATCCTCGCTCAAGATAGGCAAAACGACGCGCTTCAGCCGGCGGCGCGCCGGCAATGCGTGTTTCTTCTTCTCGAATCGCGTCGAAAAAATCCAGCGGCTCGATGCCTTTGTATCGCTGCATGTTCCAGTGGGCAAACGCACGCTCGACCGGATTCCGCAGCAGGATCAGCAATTTGATCTTCGGATTATAATTCCAAATCCGTTGCATTGCCGGTTCATGATACAGGTAACTCGGTGTGCAATCGCCTGCGATAGCCGAGGGAGCCATGGGCGGATAATGCTTGTGCAATTCCCCATAATTGGGCTCGCTAACAAACATCGCGTCGTTATCGAAAAAATGGATTTCCTGCTGGTCGCCCATGCAGATGTCAGGATGTCTGCTCAGAAAGTAATGCAGCGCCGTCGTGCCAGACTTTTGCGCGCCGGCCAGAATAAAGTCGAGCCGCTCAATTTTGCGACGCTTGCTGCGGAACATCAGCGAAATGTACATCGCCAAGCTGTACATCGCCAAGCCTGTAGGGGAAGCTG
>JBARAJ010000014.1:0-14530 GCA_049791915.1 Candidatus Udaeobacter sp. | reverse complement strand
TAAAGCCCGGATAGCCCCCATCGGGTGGCGGGACGACCGCCTGCGCTATGGGCGAGAGCCCAAAGCAGAGGAATGCAAGTGTGATCAGAAGTGGTGGAGTTGTTTTGAGTTGAGTTAATGGATTCATGGTTCCTTCTTCTTCCCCGCTAAGTTGATTTTGGGATTGGTCTGGAAAAGGCGAAGAACCTCGCGGGGTAAAGTCCTCCACCTGATGCAGATCGGTTTAATATGAGATGATTGCGGCCACGAATCCCGTGGACCGACTTTTGCGAGCGCGCGCGTACGCGCCGGACGCATCCGTCCCAACTGTAAAGGCCCATCATCTGTTTCCCCTTACAAAGGAAAAAAATCCGGAGCGTTTCAGAAAAAATGAAAAATCTTTGAGGACCGCGGATCCACCTTCGCCACGGCTTCGGCGTGAACAGGTGACGCGGATGTCACTGATGATTGTTTTCAAACAGAAGACAGGTAGGGCGCGTCACTCCTGTGCGCGCCGTCATTCAATTTGCTACGGGAACCGGCGGGCCCCGATCCATCGGGGCCCGCCGTACCTAAAGGCTGTTATCCTCCGCAACCAGGTGTCAGTAAACCGCTGTTGTAATTACTGAGTGTCGCTGCGTCGTTGACCATCATCTGGCCGGTGGGAGAAGAGGGTTTGATATGGTAGGGCAGCTTACCACTGAACATGGAAAGCAAGCTGTCGGCATGAGTAATTGTGCTGGCGATAGGCGTCGGGTCGGAGCCGTTGGCGATGTTGAGCTTGGCGGCAATCAATTGAACCGCCAGGATCATACTGGCGTCCCCGCCACCCGGATTGCCCAATATGTTTAGCAATTCCGTCTTGGTATATGTCTTGCCGCCCAGCACCAGGGTATTCACTGGCCACGCATTGGAATGATTTTGCCAATAACCCTGTTTCAGTGGGCATCGATTATGTGCTGGAGTCGCTGTAGGTGTTGGCGTTGGCGTCGCTGTTGCGGTAGCCGTCGCTGTTGGTGTTGCTGTTGCAGTAGCTGTGGCTGTGGCTGTCGCAGTAGCTGTGGCTGTAGGTGTAGGTGTTGGCGACGCCTGCACTTCGAACGCGCCGATATCAGTGCCGTCGCCCCCTGTCGCGTTAGCAATTGAAGGGTTATCAACCGTGCGGACAAAGCCCGGGCCGCGTTGGTCAGTCGCCAGGCTGTCCATGTTCTTACCCTTGTCGATAGCCGGGCTGCCGGTCAACAGCTCATGGGTGAAGGTTGGGCCGCCGTTGTCCTGCAACGGGCCTAGCATTGGATCGGTGTTGATCTGGTCGGCCGTACCGTTGGTCGGGCCCGTGCTGTCGCTGCTCAAGTTGTAGCCGAGCGAGAAAATCGTGCCTCCGTTAGAAATGTTCCCGCCTGAAGCTCCGGCGTTCAGGATAGTGTCGCCGATCGTCAGCGTCGTCTGCAAGCCGTTAGAGGGGTCGTTGACGATGCTGCCGCCGCCGTTGGTGGCCGAGTTGCCGCTGATGGTGCTGTTGGTGATCGTCAGCGCCGCGCTGCCGACGTTGTAGATGCCGCCGCCGGAGTTGGTGGCCAAGTTGCTGCTGATGGTGCTGTTGGTGATCGTCAGCGTCGCGCCGGGGAAATTTGCTTCCTCGCCGTCGTTGACGATGCCGCCGCCGATGCTGCCGTCGCCGTTGGCCGAGTTGCCGCTGATGGTGCTGTTGGTGATCGTCAGCGTCGCGTTGCCTAGCTCGGCGTCGTTGACGATGCCGCCACCGATGCCGCCGCCGAGGGTCGAGTTGCCGCTGATGGTGCTGTTGGTGACCGTCAGCGTCGCGCCGCCTGGCCCTTGGCCGTCGGGAGTAGAGCCGTCGTTGAAGATGCCGGCGCCACGGAAGACGCCGAATGTCGAGTTGCCGCTGATGGTGCTGTTGATCACCGTTAGCGTAGCGTGGTCGTTGTATATGCCGCCTCCGTTGAAGCCGTTACCGTTACCGTTGGTGATGGTCAGGCCGGAAATGGTGACGGTGCTGCTCGTACCGATGACAAACACGAGGCTAGTGCCGTTGCCGTTCACGGCCAGGATGTTAGCGCCGGGTCCGGAAATGGTGATGCTGTCATTCACAAGAAGTACGCCGCTTGTCAGCGTGATGGTGCCGGAGACCGCGGCAGCAAAGTTAATCGTATCGCCGTCGTTTACAGCCGCCAGCGCATCGCGGAGTCGACAGCCTGCGCCCGGACAATTCGCCGGGGTCGCCGCGCCGTCTCCGGTGCTCTGTACAGTGATTGTTGCCGCGTCAACGCTTTGCAGACCGGCCAGTGCCGCGCAGAGCGTGAAGAGGAAGAGAATTGGTGTTTTGAGGGCTAGAGTTGGGTTTTTCATAGGTTTGGTTTTTGGGTTCGCCTCCGTACAAAGGAAAAAAATGGGGAGCGTTTCAAAAAAATGAAAAATCTTTTATGAGAGGAACCACGGATCCGCCTTCGCCAAGGCTACGGGCGTGACAGGTTGACCGGATGTCACGGATAATTTTTCTAAAGGTGGTAGGGCGCGTCACTCCGTGCGCGCCGTTCCTTGAATTGCCACGTGAGCCGGCGTGCCCCGATCCATCGGGACCCGCCCTACCTCAATGCTGCCAGGCACGGATTTCACTAATTCACACGAATTGATTCAAACCATGACGGTTCAAACCTGTGATATTGGTGAAGATTCGTGGAATTCGTGTCTCCTTTAGACCACATAAATGCGGAACTCCGAACGGCGCGCCTTGCCTATCCGCGTAATCCGCGGTTCAATTACTTCGGCGCGAAAACCTTTGACACCAGGGCCTCGAAACGCGGATCGCCGCGCAGAGGGTCGAGCATGGGGTCCACCTTGATCAAGGCGAGTTCATAATCGGCATGTTCGCGGTAGTCGCGCTCGAGGTAGTTGATCGCTTTATCCTTTTCACCAAGCGCAATGTGCACAAAAGCAAAAGTGTAACTCCACACATACCGTCGACTCGCTGTTTGTTGCAATTGCTCCAGAGTCTTGAGTGCTTCGTCGCGTTGCCCGAGTTTCGCGTAGCCCTGCGCGAGTAACCCAAGCACCAATGGATCGTCGTTTAGTGCAGCGGCCTTCTTGTACTCGGTCACTGCCTCGTCGAGTTGTCCGTTCAACTGAAGCGCTTTCCCGAGATTCAAGTACGCATAATAAAAATATGGATCCATCTCGATCGTCTTCCGCAACTGCGCGATGCCTTCATCGTAACGGCGCGCCGTCACCAAGGCGGCGCCGAGATCGGCGTTAATGATCAACGAGAGCGGATCGAGTTGTAATGCGCGCTTGAGCTCGGCAATCGATTTATCAAAGTCACCAACGCACCTCAGCGGTCCCAGTCCATACCAGTGATGGGCGGTGGCGTAATTCGGATTTAATGCGATCGCGCGCTCAAACTCCTTCGTCGCGCTCTGAAAATCGAGATTGTAAAACAATAACAGACCGAGCGAC
Organism: Candidatus Udaeobacter sp.; assembly: GCA_049791915.1. Taxonomy (GTDB): domain Bacteria; phylum Verrucomicrobiota; class Verrucomicrobiia; order Chthoniobacterales; family UBA10450; genus Udaeobacter. The sequence goes on along the minus strand of JBARAJ010000014.1, from coordinate 11,077 downwards.
GTGTGCGCTTCAGCGAGCGATTCATCGAGTTCGAGTGCTTTTTTTGCTGCCACCTCGGCTCGAGGTAAAGCTTCAGATACCGGCGTCGCGCCGTATGCCGTCAAAAGTGCATAAGCATCAGCCAAACCGGCATAGGCCAGCGAATAGTTCGGGTCTTTCTCGACCGCCTGATTGAAATACTCAATGGCCGTTTTCAAATCCGAGCTCGTGCGTTTGTTCCAGAAGAAACGACCCTTCAAGTAAAGATCGTGCGCCTCCGGATTCTCGGTGGGCCTGGCAGCAATCGCCCGCTCTTCTGAACCTGTAAGTTTCGCTTGAAGAGCGTCGGCGACAGTTTTCGCGATCTGAGTCTCGACCGCAAAGATGTCCGTCAATTTGCTATCGAACGTGTCGGCCCAGATATGCGAGCTGGTCGCTGCCTTGATCAGCTGCACATTCACACGCGAGGCGTCGGTCCTCTTTTGCACACTTCCTTCGAGAATGTATTCCACGCCCAGTTGCTTTCCGATCATGGGCAAATTGTTCGGCTGGCTTTTGTAATGCTGGGTGGAAGTGCGCGCGATCACTTTTAGATTGGAGATCTTTGACAGCCTCGTGAGGATTTCGTCCTGGATTGCTTCCGCGAAGTAGGCGTCGGCTTGGTTCTCGCTGAGATTTTCAAACGGCAGCACCGCAATGCCGTTCGCGGGCGTCGGGTGCAACCAGTCGCTTTTCGAAATCATCGCGCCGAGGGCCGCGATCAGGCCGACCAACAACACTGCAGCAATAGCCGTAGTTGGATTTCGTCGCACCCACCTTTTGCTGCGCGCCAAAATTCCAGTGCGCCGCGCCTGAATGGGTTCGTGCTTCAGCCAGTGTTCAAGGTCTTCGGCCAGTGCGAGAGCGGTCGAGTAACGGCGCTTTGGATCTTTCTCGAGGCATTTGAGGCAAATCGTGGAAATGTCGCGATCTATTTTGCGGTTTAACACGCGCGGTTGCCGCGGCTCGGTATCCAGGAGCAGCTTGGTCGTTTCGTAGGTTGTTTCACCGGCAAACGGTGGATGACCTGTCAGCAGTTGGTAGAGTACCGCGCCAAGTCCATAGACGTCCGTGGCACTACTGATAGCGGCGTTATTTCCCATTGCTTGTTCTGGCGCCATGTAACTTGGCGTTCCCATGACTTCCCGTGTGCGCGTGACCGTGCTCTCTGTCTCTACCAATCTCGCAAGACCAAAATCCGTCAGGTGCGGTTCGCCTTTTTGGTCCAGCAGAATATTTCCCGGTTTGATGTCGCGATGAAGAATTCCATGTTCGTGCGCAAAATGTACAGTGCGTGCGACCTTCGCGAGCAATTCCACCACGCGCCGAATCGGCATCGACTCGCCTTTGGCAAGTTCGTCGAGTTGTCCGCCTTCAACGAACTTCATACTGAAATAGCACGAGCTATCACGTTCACCAATCTCGTAGATAGGAACTATTGACGGGTGATCGAGGCTCGCGGCAGCTTTTGCTTCGCGGCGGAAGCGCTTGAGATGCGTTTCGGTGGCCCACGGACCCAACCCGATGACTTTGAGTGCTACGATGCGATTGAGATCTTTCTGACGCGCCCGATACACGATACCCTGACCGCCGCGGCCAATTTCTTCCAGCAATTGGTAGTTACCGAACTCGACCGGCGTCTCTTGTTCAAATCGATGCGGTCCGGCTTCACCGCCCAGCGCCGTGTGAAGCAGACAAGTGACGCAAGCATTTTCACCATCGGCGGAAGACGAGAGTGGCGACCCGCACTGCGCGCAAACGGTTGGAGGCGGCCTGCCGTCAGGCCGCTCTATTGTTTTCATCCCTGCGTGTACGGCGTGAGAACACGCCGGCCCCGTTCGTCCCTTTCTCGTTCATGCTGCTTCCGCCAAAACCGTATACAGATAGCGTAGCTCTTCGTCGATTTCATGCGGCGCCGAAACGGTGCGAGCAACTTCGCGGCGCACAATTTCACGATAACGCAGGCGCAGTCGATGAACGTGAGTCTTTACTGTCGCTGCCGGAAGCCCTGTGTGCGTCGACGCCTCGTCATACGAAAGGATAACGCTCCCACCGATAAGAAAGCTCTTTAGTTGCTCGAACATTTCGCTCTTCCCTTCGGAGTGTAACTCCTGGCGCAATGAATTGAGCGCGCCGGAGGTGAGCGTTTTTGCCCAGCGCACATCAAACAAAGATTCCGCCGTTGAATCGCCTGCGCTTGGTGCATCGTAAAACGCTTCCGCCGTTTGCTGATCAAGCAAAACGAACTCGAAATTGCCGCCACGTTTGACGGCACGATCACGGTCCCGATTATCCGAAAGAAAATGTTTCACCGATACGAGGATGAAAGAACGGAACTTTCCATGTAGCCGATCGACACGCGCATAAGCTTTGGTCCGCAGAAAAAATGCGAAAAATGCCTGGGTGAGATCCTGCGCATCAGCAGGGGAGAAACCGCGCCGGCGGATGAAGCTGTAGATTGGCGGCCAATACATTTCGCACAATTTTGCAAGCGCATCTTCCGCCTGAGGCACATTTGTGAGAGCGGATTGGGCGACAATGCTCCAGTGGGTCGTGGCGAACTTCGCACCGCCTCCCTGCAGGGTTCCGGGGGTCGCCTTCAATCGGCTGAGCATATCAAACTATGCTTCACCGGCAACATTTGCCCTTCCTTCCGCGGATCGACATTTGTGAAGGCGTTTGACACAAAATGCCCTCCAGCTTGAACCGAATCTTGTGGGGCGTTTTGACTCGCTCGCTCCTACTCGCCCGGCGCTCGCCGGCTCCATTCTGTGAGACGCCGGTCTATTGTGCGCATTCTTCGAACGCGGCGGGTTTGCCGCGCAGGTGTGCCAGAACTTCGCCGGCGAAATGAAGCGAGCCGGTGATCAGGATCGGATCCTGCTTCTCACGTGCAAGCATGAGACCTTCAGCGACCGTCTGAGTGATGGAAATTGTAGAGCAACCGCTCCGGTTGCCGACAGGCGATGCGCCTGCCCTACCGACAAAGAAGATGCTCGCCAAAATTGTTGCCAATTCCTCCGGTGCGGCGGCGCGTTCGCTGCGAATTCTCGGAAGAAGAACTGACGCGGCAATCGGCGCGAGCGCTTCGCAGATACCGTGCAAATCTTTGTCGGAAAGAACCGCGAGCACCAGCGTCGCCTTTTGATCACCAAAAACTTCGCGCCATGTTTGTGCCAGAATGCGCGCCGCATCGGGATTGTGCGCACCGTCGATGATGATGCGCTCATCCCATTTCTGAAAACGAGCGGGCCATTCGATTGTTGCGAGTCCGCGCACAATCGCTTTTTCGCCGAGCTGGATGTTCGCGGCGTGAATCGCGGCGATTGCTACAGCGGCATTCTGTTTTTGGTATTCACCACGCAAAGCTACTGGCGACTTGCGGTAAGTCTCATTTACGAATTGCACTGGCGAACCGCATTCAGCAGCTCGCGCGCGAATGACTTCTTCGGCTTGCGGTTGTTGCGACGCGGAAACGACCGGAACTCCTGGTTTGATAATTCCTGCTTTTTCACCGGCGATCTCAGCCAATGTATTTCCGAGCCACTCTTCATGATCGAGAGCGATCGGAGTAATCACCGAAACATCGGATTGAACAGCGTTGGTCGCATCAAGTCTGCCACCCAAGCCGGTTTCAAGAATCGCGATATCGATTTTCGCGTCGCCAAAATGTTTTAGCGCTAGCGCAGTTGCGACTTCGAAAAACGTGGGGTGCGGGTCCCAATCCGCGGTCAGATCGCGTATCATCGTCAGGCCGTCGGCAACTGCTTCCTCGGAAATCATCTCGCCATTTATGCGAATCCGTTCGCGAAACGTGATGAGGTGAGGGGATATGAACAGGCCGGTGCGATAGCCCTGCGCGCGACAGATGGAATCGATCATCGCACAAACGGAGCCCTTGCCGTTTGTGCCGGCGACGTGGATGACCCTGGGTGTAGAGGCGCTTGTGTCGAGCGCCCGGCGTTTGACACAAACGCCGCTACAACATTCGTCGAGCAGTCGCCGAATGTTTTCGAGACCTAGCTTGATCCCGAAGCGTTGAAGGCCGTAAAGCCAGGCGAGCGCCTGTTTGTAATTCAAACGCGAGCGCTGTGTCACATTCACCGTGCCGCGGCGAAATAGGATAGCAATCGACTAATCTCGTCGCGCAGTTTTTTCCGGTGCACGATCATGTCGACCAAGCCGTGTTCCTCGAGAAATTCGGCGGTCTGAAATCTTTCAGGCAAGTCTTGGTGCGTGGTTTCCCTGATCACGCGTGGTCCGGCGAAGCCGATCATGCTTTTCGGTTCGGCGATAATTACGTCGCCTAACGAAGCAAAGCTGGCCATCACGCCGGCAGTCGTGGGATTGGTGAGAACAGAAATATACGGCAATTTTTCTTCGCCGTGACGCGCCAGCGCGCCACTGGTTTTGGCCATTTGCATGAGGCTCAACATCCCTTCGTACAAGCGCGCGCCGCCGGATGCGGCAACAATGATGACGCCGCAGCGCTGGGCGGTGCCATATTCAATCGTCCGGGTAATTTTTTCCCCTACGACCGAGCCCATCGTTGCCGCGAGAAAACCGAAATCCATCACCGCAATGGCGACCTTGTAGCCGTCGAGGATGCCATACCCGCTGATGACGGCGTCGAGGAGTCCCGTGCTCTCATGATATTTCTTGAGACGGTCCGTGTACGTGGCCATTCCCTTGAACCGCAGCACGTCAACGGATCTCAGGTCGGCGTCCATCTCTACGAAGGTATCCGGGTCGAGGAGACTTTGGATTCGTTCGATGCCAGGTTGCGCTTGATGATAATCGCAGCGCGGACAGACACGTTGATTTTGCGCCAGCTCAGTATCGGGCACGACTTGTCCGCAGCCGGGGCATTTCTGAAAAACGCCGCGCGGCATTTCACGCTTTTTACCGGGCTCCGCCTTGATTGCTCGTTTTTTAAAAATGGCCATGGGAATTATGCGCGTGCTGCGGTGGCGGCATGAACCGAGATTGCGCCGGCACGTTTTAAGACGCGCGCGCATTCGCTCAACGTAGAGCCGGTTGTGAGGACATCATCGATTAACAACACCCGCAAGCCTCGCACGTTTGCGTTTTTTCGTAAACGGAATGCGTTGTGCAAATTTTCCATGCGCTCGGAACGATCAAGCGCGGTTTGCGTGGTGGTGTAGCGAATGCGTTTGAGCAGCGGCCTGCAAGGAATTGAAGTGTGCGCGCTTAGTAGTTCCGCAAGCAGGCTAGCTTGGTTGAAGCCGCGTTCCCGTTGCCGCGCCGGATGTAACGGCACGGGCACGATGACGTCGAGCGGGCAATCGCGCAGCCGTTCATCGTCGAGCGCAGCGCGAAGCCAGCGCGCTACAAGATGACGCAGATGGATCTGCCGGTTGTATTTGAATTCATGAATGACGTCGCGAACGATTCCGCGGCCGCGGTATGCGGCGACCGCTGCGTCGAAGTGAATCGTGCGATGGGCGCAATTCGCACAGCTAAACGCAGTGTTGATGGAGCCTTCGAAGGGTTCTGAACATGTCTCGCAAAATGGCGGCACGATGCGGATGGTCTTTGCTTCACAACCATCACACAGATACTCGCCGGCTCGGACCTGTTTCCCGCAAACGGTGCACGTTGCCGGATAAAGCAGCGACACGGCTGCCTGGAACAACTCAGAACTGTGAAGCGCGATCATGTTTTAACCATAACCGCATGAGTGTCCATGTTACTGCGGCCAAACCCAGAGGTATGATTCCAACGAGGAGATTCTTGCCCAGCCAGGGCAATGCAACCATTTGCCGGCGCGCCAACCAACTAAATGTGCCACTGACCAAGATCCACCCAGCATGGAGGCCGATTGGCAGCCACAACGAACGTGTAAGCACGCGCGCATCAGCAAGAATACAGCCGATGAGAAATAACGTGGCAAACGCGGCCAATACCATCATCGGATCACCGAATCCGGCAAAGGCGTCACCAATGGATTGGAAGCCCGAGGTCCATGTCACCATTGCAGGTTCGCGTTCCGATCCCTTCAAGAAATGCACCGCTGCGAAAAGTGCGGACACGGCGACGACCGATAGCCGCTTTCGGCCAGTCCGGAGTAGAATGCCCAGCACAATTCCCCGGAAGAACGTCTCTTCGATGAACGGAACGCTGATCGCCGCAAGAAGCACCGTGCCAAGACGCGGCCACACAAAGACGTGCCGGAATGAGTAAACATGCAATGCAATCAACAAAACAGCACAAGAGAGCAGGGGAATCACCGAGAGCAGGACTCCAGAGCCAACATCGCGTCCCCAATGGGGATTGGGCGCGAGGCCGAGGTCGTCCAGGCCTCGCACATTGCTGACGCGCAGAAGCGGCCAAAGCAACAGCACGGCAGCGATCAAGACGGCGCGGTGAAAGAACGTGTCGAAATCGTATTTCGCCAGAAACGGGAACACGCCGTGCGCTGCTAACGCCTGAGCCGACCAGAAAAGAATCGGAGCAAACAGTGCTCCCACGACGACGATCGCGATAAAATAGACTGCTAATCTGGCCGCGTCTTTCAAGCCTGCTAATGTAAGGTGTTAGCGCGATGCGGAGTCAACACATATGGACCGAGCGGGACGAGCAAGGGAGCAAGCGCGAAGTGCGTGCCACAAGGTTCGGCGGCATGTGGCGGCTTCAGGCGAAAACGGCAGGCGATCTAGACTGGACATATTACAAGCGCCCGTTGCTGGAGGATTTATTGGCTCTAAAAGAGATTCTGGCGCGAAAATATCAGCGGCGGCGTGCTTCGAGTGAAGATGTGGCATCTGTGGAAAAACTGATCGCCGATCAAATGCGAGCAGAGAGTTAGGCAATGCGATTTCTCACAGATCGCAACCAGATAAGTTATTCATTGGAAAGACCTTGATATATTTATTACTTTTATTTTAGAAATCACGTTTCGCCCGAAAAGTGACCTTCCGGACAAGCAAACATGCCTAAAAAATTACGGCTTGATCAGCTGCTCGTCGGGCGAGGACTCTTCCCCAGCCGCGAGCAAGCGCGTCGCGCCATACTGGCTGGGGAAATCAGCGTCGCTACCCGGGTCGCTGACAAGCCATCGGAACTGCTCGATGAGCAAACAGCAATCGCGGTAAAGCCAGCTCGAAAGTACGTCAGCCGCGGTGCGCTGAAGCTGGAGCCCGTCCTCGACCATTTTGATATCGATGTACATGGAAAAACCGCTGTGGATATCGGCGCCTCAACCGGCGGGTTTACCGATTGTATGCTGCAACGCGGCGCCGAAAAGGTTTACGCGGTAGATGTCGGTTACGGCCAGCTAGACTGGAAACTCCGGAACGATCCACGCGTAATCGTTCTCGAAAAAATCAATGCGCGATTCCTTACGGGCGATCAGGTTCACGAGCTTGTCGATATTTGCGTGATCGACGTTTCTTTCATTTCCCTGACCCTAATTCTGCCGAACGCGGCCGCCTTACTAAAGCCAGATGGAGTGATTCTGGCGCTTATCAAACCGCAATTCGAGCTGCAACGGTCGGAGGTCGGAAAAGGCGGAATTGTGCGCGATCCTTCCTTGCACCAGAAGGCACAAGACAAGATCGTCGCTTTTGTGAATGATCTGGGGCACGTTGTCGCGGGGATCGCGCCGGCCGCCATCAAAGGCGCGGACGGCAATCAGGAATTCTTTGCATGCATACGAAAACGATCGGCTTAATAGCGCACACCGGAAAGCGCGGCGTTGCGGAACTGATCAATTCAATTGCCGGGGAATTCGAGCGGTTCTCGATCTCCGTCCTGTTCGAAAAGGAAACGGCACGTGTTGCAGGAAAACAACGGGGCTATCCAATAGCGGAGCTCGGAGCTATGACGGATCTATTGGTCGTTGCTGGCGGCGACGGCTCAATTCTGCGCGTTATCGGTCAACTCGGCGAGATGATCAAACCAATCTTCGGGATCAACGTCGGCTCGCTTGGTTTCCTGACTTGTGCGAGTTCGTCGAATTACCAGGAAGCTGTCGAATGCATCGCAAAAGATGGGATTAATTTCAGTCACCGTGCGCTGCTCGAGGCCAGAGTTACCCTCGGCGACAAAAGAACGAACAAAATGCTCGCACTAAACGATGCCGTGCTGAGCCGCGGCGAACTTTCGCGCCTGGTCATGTTGCGTACCCGAGTTAACGGCGAACCGCTCACGGAGTTCAACGCCGACGGATTAGTTGTCGCGACTCCGACAGGATCCACCGCTTATTCATTGTCAGCCGGGGGACCGATTCTCGATCCCGAGTCCGGCGTATTCGTCATCACGCCGATTTGCCCGCATGTTCTCACAAACCGCTCGATCATTGTTGCGGACAAATCGATCATCGAAATCGAGGCGAGTCATCCCGATTATCCGGTGTACCTGACGCTGGATGGCCGCAGACCCATCCACGTTGAACGCGAATCGATCGTCACCATCCGCAGAGCAAAAAAAACGCTTCCGCTGGCCTCCTTGCCCGACGCATCGTTCTTCAGTGTAGTCCGGCAAAAGCTCAAGTGGAGCGGGAGCAACGTCTGATCGGATCTATCTCTGGGTAGCTCACGCGCCTCGCGTGCCGGCCACCGCGCCTCCGCGGTCGCGAACTTTAGATCGATTGCGGCAGGCTTGTAACCAGGCGATGACCCTCTGGGCTCAGAAATCAGCCCAAGGAGTTCTTGTGCAGCCAATCGAGACCTGATAATCAGCATTGCTCATGAACCTTTTAAGCTTGCCGGATGGCCGCATCATAAACCTCGAACATCTCACTTATGCGGAACGCGCTGGCGAGTATCTCGCTTTGCATTTCGATAGCGGCGCTGAGGGAGGGATGGGTTCTGTCGTTAGGCTAAAGCAAGGCGAGGGGGCGAGGCGGGTATGGGCATATCTTACCGGCAAATGCACCGTGAAGATCGATGCGCCTTAGTTATGAGCGATCGTTGCCTAACGATTGTCGCTGCTCAGATTTCGGGTCCCTCCACAGACACGCGGCCCTAATTCGCTTTGGCTGACTACGGGCGTGGAACCGGGGTCGGGCGAGGCCTCGGTGATGGTGCAAGCCTAGGAGTTGGCGTCGGCGTCGCGCTGGATTGCGCACAGTATCTCGCGCCGGTGTTTAAATTGTTGCCGGAATCGTCCTGTCCTCCCCAAACGATCATTTCGCTTCCGGTCCATAATGCCGTGGGAAAGAACCGGCCAGTAGGCGCGCCGGTGACGCTGGTGCCTGTCCAACTGTTCGTGCCGGGATTATATCTCCCGCCGGTGTTCAAAAAGACGCCGCCGTCGTTGGCCCCGCCCCAGACGATCATTTCGCTGCCGGTCCATACTGCCTTTGGGCTGAATCGGCTAGCCGGTGCATTGGTGGTGCGGGTGGCTGACCAAATGTTGGTGCCGGGATTATATCTCCCGCCGGTGTTGAAATAGGTGCTGCCGCCACTGCCTCCGCCCCAGACGATCATTTGGCTGCCGGTCCACACTGCTGTGTGATAACCTCGGGCCACGGGCGCGTTGGCGAGGCTGGTGGCTGTCCAACTATCGGTGCCGGGCTCGTATCTCCCGCCGCTATTAGTATAGGGGTATCCACCCCAGACGATCATCTCGCTTCCGGTCCAGACTGCTGTGTCATAAGCTCGGGCCACGGGGGCGTTGGCGGGGCTGGTGGCTGTCCAACTGTCGGTGCTGGGATCGTATCTCCCGCCGGTGTTCAAGAGGCCGCCGTCGTTGGCTCCGCCCCAGACGATCATTTCCGTGCCAGTCCAGACTGCAGTGTGAATTAATCGGCCATCAGGCGCATTAGCGGTGCTAGTAGCTGTCCAGCTATCTGTGGCGGGATTGTATCTGCCGCCGATATTAAAATAGGTGGGGCAGCAACCATTTCCGCCCCAGACGATCATTTCAGTGCCAGTCCAGACTGCAGTATGATCAGCTCGGGCATCGGGCGCGTTAATGGTGCTCGTGGCTGTCCAAGTGTCTGTGCTGGGAGTGTATCTCCCGCCAGTGTTTAGAACGTCGGGTTGTTGATGGCCCCCCCAGACGATCATTTCAGTGCCAGTCCAGACTGCCGTGTGACTGCCTCGGGGGCTGGGCGCGTTGGTCGTGCTGGTAGCTGTCCAAGTGTCATCGGTGCATCCGTTCGGCGCGCCCGACATTGTCGGAAGCTTATAATTAGGACTCGCTGCTGCTATTAACTTCGCCATCTGGTTTTCCGCGCTGGCTCGCGCAGTGTGAAACTGGTCTCGGTCATTGCAGGATAGGTTTGTTACCAAACGCTCAGCTACCGCTGGCCTGGCGAGACACTCTGCGATGACAAACGGATCGTTGCCGAGGGCTTCGAATAGTTCGCGCAATACCTCGGGCTGTTTGGTGTGAGCGGCCACGCGCTCCATTTCAGCTTGGAGTTCGCTGGCCGTGATTGGCAATTGCCATTGATCTGTGACCAGTTGCGATTTTCGGAGATAATCTTCGACCTTTCGTTCCAGTTGCGCTTCCGACACAATCGCCGCGAGTGGTGGTTTTTGCTGTGGATTGTCTTTCGGCCAGATGCGGTGACGCCAGTAAACTTCCTCAATCGCTCGCTGATAAGATACGCGCTGTGCGAATGTCAGAGTGCGCCTTGAAAGATTTTCTGGTTGCGTTACGCAGACGGAAGCGATTGCGACAGCAAATGCTACTGCGAGGAGAAGAGTACGCATATAACTAACGGGAATTGAACTGCAACTTGCAATCTATTTCGGCCTCCATCGAGGGAAGTTTGCCAGAAAAGACGGCAAAACGTCAATCCGCGATTCATGACCCCGAAATCGTGGCGCGAAAGGAAAACGAGTTTGTAGTGTGTACACTACAAACGGTGCGGAGCTTTTATATGACATATAGTTTTTTACGGAAATTTTCGGGCACGGATTGCGCCAGGAGTTGCGTGATTCCGCTTTTATCGCAGCGTTCCCAAGTGATGGCCGAATTAGACAAAAAAATGTTCGCCTCTTATTACGAACTTTCGTTTAATTCTCGTTAGATGCTAATGCGCGTCGTTGCCGTGATGTTATTGCTGTCCGCGGGCATCGCTGCT
>JBARAJ010000013.1:0-5047 GCA_049791915.1 Candidatus Udaeobacter sp. | reverse complement strand
CTTTAACACTTCACTTGTGGCGGCGTGCGGATCGAAATCCGGCGATGTCGCCGGATGACTCAGCTTCTGTTCCAGCACTTCAGTCAATCGATCGGTTGCTGCGCTCGTCTCAATGGATGGCTCAGTTATTGTTGCGGTGCTCATTGGTCGTTCTACTTCTTCCTCAAGCTTCCAAGACAGCACATTTCAGAAAAACTTGCGATTTTTTTAAATGCGCCGCTTTGCCGGCTTCACGACGATTTCCTGCGATACGTGCATGTAATAAGATTTTGCCCACGAAACACACAAAAGGCACGAAAGCTTTATCATGCAGATTCGGCTTCATTGGCGTGCTTCGTGTGTTTCGTGGGCAACTTTTCTTCATGAACCATCCGCGTTATCAGCGTAATTCGTGGTTAAATCTTCGGTTGCGGCGGAGCCGCACTAGAAAGAAGCAGTTGCTTTAAGATCGCAAATTGCGATGTCAAAGCGGCAGAACTCATCGCAAATGGCGATGAGTTCAGGCCATCATTAGTGCCCGACGGGCAAACTCGCGGGAACGGAAATTTTATGAAAAAGAGATCCCGTAGATCGGGAGAGCGACCGATGAAAAGCAATTACGATTTCTCGCAAGCGATACGCGCAAAGTAGACGCGTCGTTATGCGAAAGGGGCGAACGTCGTGGTCCTGGAGCCCGATGTCGCCAAAGTATTGCCTACTTCGAAGCCAGTGAATTCTTCTCGGCGAAAGATCATTCGGCAGCAAGCCTTGGAACCGGCCCCGTAATGATCGCAACGTCTCCGCCGCTGATCTCCGACCTCTGACCTCCGACTTCTGGGACGCCCGTAGCCATCCGGCGAAGGCGGAGGCAGCCAGGGACGCGCAGCTATTGCAAAGCAGCGCGCGTTTTTCTTTTCGCTGATTCCGGGGAGCACAAGCGCTCTCGGGTACTCAGCCACTGGCACTGCATTTCAGAGTTTCCAGTTGCCGGGCGTTTCAGCTAAGGTCTCACGCATGAATGGCGCCGATCAAAACCCAAGGACTCCGACTAGTTCCGCAAGCACGACGACGTGCGCAGGCAGAATGGCGTCTCGCCTCGGGACAATGCAAACTTCGCCTGGGTCCAGCACTTCATCCTCCACGTCCCGCCCTATGCACGGCTGGCTTCGTCCCCCGCGAATGCCAGCATTTTGACTTAACCAAGGAAACGGCAATGCCTAAGCAAACGTTAGAAGCGGTTCAACGCGCACTCCAGGGTGAGTGGCCCAATATTGAAAGCCGCGACATCAACAATGGCGTGCAGACCATTCTCCCGGAAGGAACGAAAGTTAATGCTTTCACTCCACCGGGAAGGTTCAGGTTCAAGGCAGGGATTGCGAGGAAAAGAAACGCGCAGAGCACTTGCTAAACATGACTCCAAAATCCTCGCCCGCCGCGGTGGCCGGAACGCAGCAGCCACTGGGACTCACACAGCCCGAAAAAATCTTCATCGTCTACGGACATGATACAGTGGCGCGGGAGCAACTCGAATTACTGTTACGGAGGCTGAAACTGGAGCCCGTAATCCTAGCGAACATGGTGGCCGAAGGGCAAACCATCATTGAGATGTTGGAGAAACATCGCTCTGGAGTGAGATACGCCTGCGTATACTTCAACGCATTCTTTCAAAAATTGCGGGATGGCGAAGCCTTGGGATTCCGTTCCGACTTGGAATAGCTCGGGCCAACCTCGACCGTGTAGACGCCGCCTTTCTTTTTGAAGCCTAACGAAGGAAGTCGTGGGTTTGCCTTGAACAGCTACTAGTTCTTTCGCGCAAGTCGCTGCACATGCCCTGGCAGTTCGTCATAACATCGCCAGAACGAACCAATCGCATGTGCCTTCACGGCATCGGCCTGAAGTTTCCCGTGCCAATCTCGGCGGGATCTGTCCCAGAGCGGTGGCGTGCTTTCCGCCCGGAGAAAAGTCTTGTTCCAATTCTTCGTCCCAAACGAGCTTATCCTGCCGCGCGATGAACGCGGCGAGCTTGGCCAGGGATCGGCAGGCGGCGATCAGATGTTAGTTCGCCGCGGTTAATTGTCGGACGCTGAGGACTTCGTTTTTGTGCAGAGATTCCAAGGCGGATTCAGGCACGGCTGTAACAGCGATAGTGTCGCCAAGAGCATTGAATACTTCGATCGAATAGCCGCTTTCACCGTTTGGCGAAGCGTGATAATCGACGATTTTCACGACGTCACCACGGCACAAGCCGTGTTCTGGAATGTCGCGGCCGAGAGCTGCATCAGTGTAGAGATCGAAGCGCACGGTGAGTTACTTTTCTGGAATTAGGGTAATGAATTTCGTGACGCTAGACAAATTTTCTTTCATCCAAATGGAGCGAATTTGCAAGGTGACACCATTTGGTCCGCTGAGAGGGCCACGAATTTCGTAAAACTGCCCAAATTCTGTCGAATGAAGCGGCGTAGCCTCGATCGGAAGCAATTGTATCCGTAAATCGTCGAGAAGTTGAGCTGCATTCTCGAGGGTATATCCACCGCGCTCTAAAAATGCCGATTTGTCGCCACGGGTTTGGCGAACAAGGAGATAGCGCGTGATTTTTTCGGCAGCGATAATCGCATCGGCAGGCAATTTCATGCGCTGACGTTTGTAGCAGTCATGGCTCGCGACGGCGAGGATCTTCGCGAATTGGCCTCAGCCATTGAGAAAGCCGTCCGTTGTCATTTCGCCGGTCGCACAGCGCCGCGCGAAGTCGCGCTTCACTTCGCCGACAATCCAGTTCTGCAGTTAGCGTGAAGCTGCCTCGTGACCTGTCAGGTCAACGTGTCGCGTTCGGGCCTTGGTTCGGCTCGGGTTTGTTCAGGAGCGCCAGGTCGGATCGCACATTCGGCTCGCCCGCAACAATTGCCTCACACAAAGGGCACAAAGTGATAAAACAGGAATATGATCTTTGTGTCCGTTGTGTCCGTCGTGTGAGAACATCCTTACCCTGAGTTTCAGTTCGGCTAAATTTCGCGTTCCTTCACGATACGATTGTGCTTGCCGAGCACGATGACGCGAGGCTTCCAGTGTTGGACCTTATGTTTGGGGACGTGGGCGAAGCTCATGATGGTGAGGACGTCACCTCTTTTTCCCTGGAAGGCAGCTGCGCCGTTGAGGACGATCTGGCCCGAACCTGGATCGCCGGGGATGGCGTAGGTTTCGAAGCGATTTCCGTTTGCCATATTGCTGCACAGGATGCGCTCGTAAGCTATGAGCCCGCATTTCTCCATCAGATCGGCGGCGATGGTCAGGCTGCCTTCGTACTTCAGATTGCCATCTGTGATTGTGGCGCGGTGAATCTTCGATTTTAGCAAACAAACTTGCATACGCGGATCATCGCCTTTCTACGATGCTCGACATCCAGACCAGCAGATTTGTGATCACGTCGCGGCGATTCGAAGCGCCGGAAGAGCTGCCGGATTGATTAGCGCCGAGCATGAGTTCTGTTTGTGTTCCTACTTCTTTCTCAAGTTTCCAAGACCGCACATTTTAGAAATTTTTAATTCGGCCGTCATCGGTCCGTCGATTTTCTTGGAAGGTGAGGGATCTTTGGCCGTATTTCGATCAGCCCCTCACCTCAATCCTCTCCCCGCACGCGGGGAGAGGCGGAATGCTCTAGATCGGATGTTACGGTTGGATTATCGGCTTCGGGATCTTTGTTTGTGTGAACGCAACGAACACGATAAAATACACCCATGTCAGTCCAGGAAATCAAAGCAGCCATTCACGCGTTGCCCGACGCCGATTTCCAAGAGGTGTCGCGCGCGGTCGACGAGATGGAAGCCGAGCGCTTCGATCAAACACTCGATCAAGCCGCGCAATCAGGAAAGTTCGATCCCTGGCTGAAAAGAGTTGACGCTGACATCGATGCAGGTCGCGTGAAGCCGCTGAATGTATGGCCGCAAGCACGTTCTGCTGCTAGTCTTGCTTGCTATCAGGCAATATGAAGGACGTTCCGGAGTTCACAATCGAACGCGACGAAAAAGTGGGTCTATTCGTCGCGTCATGGGACGATCCTGCTGGCGGTGGCATTACCACCCAAGGAAAGGATCTTCGCGAATTGGCCTCAGCAATTGAGGAAGCCGTCCGTTGTCATTTCGCCGGTCGCACAGCGCCGCGCGAAGTCGCGCTTCATTTCGCCGACAATCCAGTTCTGCAGTTAGCGTGAAGCTGCCTCGTGACCTGTCAGGTCAACGTGTCGTTCGGGCCTTGGTTCGGCTCGGGTTTGTTCAGGAGCGCCAGGTCGGATCGCACATTCGGCTCGCGCGCAACGAAATTCGCATCACCGTTCCGAATCATCCGACACTAGCGCCAAAGACGTTGCAGAGCATCTTGCGTCAGGCGCGACTCACCATCGAAGAGCTTAAGGACGCGCTGTGAGCATCGGCTTTCTGATAAATTCTAACACGCAGTTCGCCTACCGACTCCCGTGGTTCACTACACCGGAGATCCAGACCAGCAGATTTGTGATAACGTCGCGGCGATTTATTTCGTGCAACATTTCGTGCCTGCCGCCGGAGTAGAAATCGTGAGCAATTGAAGCGAGACCCGCGCTGCGATAACGATCGATCAGCACACGCACTCCTTCCAATCTTTGCCCAACTGGATCGTCGCTTCCTGAGAAAATGTATAGGGGAAGGCCGTCCGGCACGTTGCGAATCTCGCGCGGATCAGCCAATCGTGGGAATGCATCCAAAAAGGACTGCATCGATTCGGGCTTAAGCGACGGAAAGCAGAGCGGGTCGTTGATGAAGGCATCTACCTCAGCGTTGTCCCGACTTAGCCAATCGAAAGGCGTGCGAGCTGGCTCGAAACGAATGTTCATTAACTTCATCGGATCCTCTCCTGCAGGCACCGATTGAGCAACGCGAGCCAAGCCGTCGAGTGTGCCAGAACCTGATAGCACCAGGCCATCAATTGAATGACCGTGATCGAGAACAAATTGCTGCGCTGCGAACGAACCCAGGCTGTGCCCAAGCAGAATGTACGGCTTTCCCGGGTGTTCGTCCTTGGCGACGACTCTAAGAGAAAC
>JBARAJ010000012.1:0-32757 GCA_049791915.1 Candidatus Udaeobacter sp. | reverse complement strand
CATTAGCGGTCAGCAAATGCAGTTTTCTGTTCGGCGGCTTGCTCCGGGCGAACTTGACCATGAGTTGATTTGGTTGAGCGCGTCCGTTTTATCGCTCGGCTTTGCAGCTGCCTGGTTGACGCTCGGGTTGCCGTGGCCGCGCTGCGTTTTTCACGCCATTACTAACCTGCCGTGCGTCACATGCGGAATGACGCGGTGCGGTATCCAATTCTTTCACGGACATTTTCTTGCGGCATTGCAATGGAACCCATTCGTGTTCGCGGTTCTTTGCGGCGTGATTGCGTTCGACGTTTACGCGCTTGCAACAGTCGTAGCGCGCACGCCGCGGCTGCGGATCCATCTTTCGACGCAGCGCGCGAAAACATTTTTGCGTGTCTCAGTCATCTCCGCGCTCGCGCTAAACTGGATTTATTTGCTGCTGCACTGGCGCAGTTACTAGCAAGGAGTGACGGTTCCCAGCCGTCAAAATCTAGATCGACGGCCGCCGAAGCCGTCGTTCCTTGAAAGCGCCTGACACAGACGCCCTACAATTTTCTTCGTGCACTTCGTGTCCTTCGTGGTTCAACTTCTTGCCTTATGCGAATCCTGGTCACAGGCGGCGCCGGCTTTATCGGGTCGCATCTTGCGGAGAAGCTGCTCGCTGTGGGGCATGAAGCCGTCATCCTGGACGATTTCAATGATTTTTACGATCCGCAGATCAAGCACGCGAACATTGCTGGTTTCGCAAAGGACGTAACCGTTTGCCACGTCGATCTTCGAGAGAGCGACTCGGTGCGAGCTGTGTTTGGCCGCGAAAAAGTAGATGCGATCGTGCACCTGGCTGCGCGCGCTGGCGTTCGGCCCTCCATTCAATACCCTCGGCTTTATTACGACACGAACGTCATAGGGACATTGCATCTCCTCGAGGCAGCACAGGTGACAGGAGTTGAGCGATTTATCTTCGCCTCGAGTTCATCGGTGTACGGCGCTTCAAAAACGGTCCCATTTTCCGAGGAGGAACATCTCACTCAGACACTTAGCCCCTACGGCGCCACGAAAATTGGAGGCGAATTTCTTTGCTCGACGTATTCGCACCTTTACGAGATGCGGGTCGTAGCGCTGCGGTATTTTACTGTTTACGGTCCGCGGCAGCGTCCCGATCTGGCAATTCATAAATTCGCCCGGCGCATTTACGCCGGCCAACCGATCGATCAGTTTGGGGATGGCAGCACGCGGCGCGATTACACCTACATTGATGATATCATTCAGGGCACCATGGCCGCGCTCGATTACGAAGGCGCACTGTATGACGTCTTTAATCTTGGCGAGAGTCAAACGATTCAGCTGAAAGATCTCATTTTGGCGATCGAAAATGCCGTAGGGAAAAAAGCAAAGATCAATCGCCTCGCGGAACAACCTGGCGATATGCCGCGTACATATGCGGATATTTCGAAGGCGAGAAAATTGCTTGGCTACAATCCGACGACGAAGTTTGGCGAAGGTTTGCCCAAATTCGTTGAGTGGTTTCTGCAAAGTCAAAGAACGGCGCGCACGGAGTGACGCGCCCCGCCGAGTACCCCTCACACATCGTGCGGGTAGGACGGGCAGTCCGCTGCACGCCGGCTCATTCCGGGTGGGTGTGAATTATCATTTCGCTTGTAGCTGTTGTAATCTCGGCGTGTGATTTCCGAACTGCCATTCGAGCAGCGCGCCTGTTTTATTGCCGGGCAGGCAAAATCGGGCACGACGCTATTGGTGGCGTTGCTCGACAGTCATCCCGAGCTCCTCGTGTTGCCCGAGGAAACGGCCTATTTCCCCACGGTCCTGACCAAATATGCGCCGCGCGGCCGCCGGGCGCAGTTTGATTATCTGACCAAACAGTCGCTCTCCAACGTGCTGTTTGGTGGCCCGTGCAAGTGGGGCAAACGCAGTTACGCGACATTTCCTCGCGAGAAATTTCTCCAGACGTTTGAGCGTGCAGCATTCGATCCTGCGAACGCGCAGGAGGATTTGCTGGTGCTCATGGTGAAAGCGTACGCGGCGACGCTTGAGCGCTCGCTTGATACGATTACGCGCTGGGTGGAGAAAACTCCGGCCAATCGTAATCACGTCAAGGCGGTCCTCACTCGGTTTCCGCATGCAAGAATTCTGGTGACGCTTCGAGATCCGCGCGCCATTCTCGCGGCGCAAATCGCGTTGGAGAAAACAAGGCAGACCGGACGGTTCTCTACTTACTACGTGATCGCGCATTGGCGAGTTGCTGCGAAACTCGCCAGGCGCCTCCGCGATGCGGAGGTTCCCGGACTGGTCGTCCAGTACGAACGGCTGGTGCATGAACCAGCCAGAACGATGGAAGAAGTTTGCGACTACCTCGGGATCGAGTTCGATCCAGACACAGTGTTGACACCCACGAAAGTGGGTCGGTTCTGGAGCGGTAACTCCGCGGCGCGGATAAACTTTTCGCAAATTAGCACCGAACCTGTGACGCGCTGGGAACGCGAGCTTTCCCAGGATGAGATCGGCTGGGTGGAATGGCATTGCCGCGATCTGATGCCCGAGTTTGGCTACGAACCGCGGCTTAGCCGACGCGAATTGCGCTATTTTGTTAGGCCCATTCGCGGCGAGCGTCCGCGAGAGTATCTCAAATCGCGAGCGTATTCACTGCGCGACGATTGGATTCGAGGCGCAGCCTAACGCGTCTGACTTGCAATGTCGTGGTATGCAAGCCATAATGATCGCGAGATGTCGGGAATCTTCTTCGATCTTCCGAGCGTCCGGTTCCTACGACGATTCAGATTTCTTGAACTGATGCTGCAAACCTTCGCGGCATCACTGTTTCGTTCGTTGAGTGCGCCGGTTTGCGCTTTGAAACAAGTCCATTCCCGGTATGACGAGGCGGAGTTTCCATCGGCGTCGCAGAGTGCTTGGAACGAGTTTGACTCGGCTCTTGATGAGTCGCGCGCCACGGACGGTGTCCCGAGCTTTTTCGGGGCGCTCCGCCCTTTTGACAATTGGAAAACAGTTAAGGATCAACATGAACTCTTATTCATCGGGAAGACGCCCACGCCGCTCGCGCGGTGGCGGCCGACGCAGAGGAAATCAGGAACGCTTTCGCGGACCACAGGAACTGGCGAAGACGCAGAAGAAGACATTTTGGCAGCGTGTTGCCGAATTTTTCGGAAACGGCGGCGAGAAAAAGAAATCGCCGGCACAGCCGCGCAATGGCACGCAGCCATCGCGACCTGAGCGCAAGCCAGAACGGGTTGAAGTCACGTCGCCGCGTCTCTACGTTGGCAACTTGTCTTTCGACGCCACCGAGAGCGATCTCTTCGAATTGTTCAACGGCGTTGGCCACGTGCATAACGCAGAGGTCGTAAGCTATCGGCACAACCAGCGCTCGAAAGGTTTTGCGTTTGTGCAAATGCAAACCGTCGAGGAAGCGCAACGCGCTGTGGAGGAATTGCACGACAAGGAATTCCTCGGTCGCAGACTCGTTGTGAGCGGCGCGAAATCCGATCAGCATCAGCCGCATTAGGGCGTGAAACAAGGAATGACGGCTTCGCAGCCGTCATCATTGATTTTCGACGGCCGCCCAAGCCGTCGCTCCCTGAATGGGACAGCACAGCCGTGCTATCTCTTAATCTCCAGATAAGCGCGCGCCTCGACGTGATTCGTCCCGGGCTGGAACTGCTCGACGCGCATTTGTTTCAGGAACCAGCGGCCCTCGATTTTTTGCGCGGACACCACCTCGAAGCGTTTGATTAGTTGCGCATTCCAGTCGTAGCCCTCCACGCGCATCAACGCGCCACTCGCCTTGTCCACCCACAGCAACACGTTCGAATACGGCGACTCGCGCGAGGGTGCGCGTAACTGCAGTTTCCAACATTTCCGGGTGCGGACATTTTCCTCGCCCAACACGCGCGCAGTGGGCCAGTAGAGAAATTTGAATGCAAGATCTCCGTACAGCACAATTGTGCCGCGAATTTTTTCCTGGAGCTTCGACGGTCCTACTTTTTCCGTTCCGGCGTCGGTTACCAGTTCGAGGCGTGAGCTATCTTCGCCGAGCCGCAACTCAAGAGTTTCATCCGGATTTGTGAATGTATACCGGATCAAAGGCCCATTCTGCATCAGGCGAAACGGAATCACGACGTCATCCTGACGAAGCTGCCCTTGCAGATCGATCTGCTGGCGCGACTCAATCATGCGAACCGAATCGAGAATGTCTTTCGCGGACGGCGGAGGCTCGGCAAAGACGGAAAGTGCTGCGAACGTCATAGAAATGACGAAGGTCGGATGACGAATGACGAAGGAATGACGAAATCCAAATGAGAAATGGCAAACCTTCGATCGCATGTTGGTCGTTCGAGAATTCGAGCTTAATTCGTCATTCGTCATTCGTGCTTCGGCCTTGGACCGCGTTTGTTTATTAGAAGGCTAGCGAGTAAAGCTTAAATCCGATTGATCCTTATTCGCATGGAGCAGTCCCTTTTTCACGCCATTAACCAACAATGGACGAGTCCGGTCCTCGACTTGTTCATGGCGGGGTTGAGCGATTCTCAAATTTGGAGCTCGTTCCTCATCGCAATTGGAATTGCTGCGCTGGTTTTCGGCGGATTCAAAGCGCGCGCGTTGGTTATCTGTCTGGGCATCTCTTTGGCAATCGCGGGACTAGTCACGAGTGCATTAAAATCTGGCGTGGCCCGTCACCGACCAAAACAGGTCCAGAGTGTTCGGATGGTGCAGTTACAAAACGCCCGACCAAAGTTTCTTACCCTCTTTAAGAACCCGACCATTCGATTTTCTGATTCGTCGGATCGCACCCGCTCGGGACCATCGTTTCCATCTGGACACACTGTAAACAACACCATCGCCGCAACGTATTTTACTTTGTTTTACCGGCGCCGCGGCTGGCTGTACTGGTTTGTCGCCCTGGCTGTTGGATATTCGCGAATTTACCTGGGCGCGCATTGGCCCAGCGACGTGGTGGCGACGCTCTTTCTCGGAATCGGTGAAGCATTGCTTCTGCTCAGCTTCTTTGAGTTAATCTGGAGAATCGCAGCGCGGAAATGGATGCCAGAACTGTTTGCGCGCCATCCGAGTTTGCTTGGTGATTTCAATGGTAGTGTGCGATCGCCGGGCGCGCCGCAACGTGCAACATGAGCACTACGCGCGCAGTCTGGCTGTTTGTCGCTGTGCTGACAGCGATTCGTTTTTCACTTCTGGCAACGACAGATCTCTCCTTTGACGAAGCGCATTACTGGATGTGGTCGGAGCGACTGGCGCCCGCCTACTTCAGCAAGGGACCTGGTATCGCTTTCGCCATACGCGCGAGCACCGCTGTTTTTGGCGCCAACGAGTTTGGTGTTCGCTTCTTCAGTCCCGTTCTCGCAGCGGCCACAAGTCTGCTCTTTTTCTATTTTGCGCGCCGTTTGTTCGGCGCCACCGCTGGTCTGTGGGCGGTCATTGGTTTGAATGCCACGCCGATTTTCAACATTGGCTCAATCGTGATGACGATCGATGCGCTGTCGATTTTCTTCTGGATGGCGGCGATGTTTACATTCTGGCTCGCGGTGGAAAAAAGTCCGGGCTTTTCGTGGTACTGGCCGGTTACGGGTCTGCTGATCGGACTGGGGTTTCTCTGCAAGTACACGAATGCGTTCGAATTAATTTCGGTGTTAGTCGTGCTGGCGCTCGTGCCACGGCTACGACGGGAATTCAAACGCCCCGGCGTGTATTTGCTGATCGCGATGTTCGTTCTTTGCACGATTCCGCCGATTGTGTGGAACGCGCAGCACGCCTGGATCACGCTGGCGCATTTGCGCTCGCGCGGGAATCTCGACCGCGGCTTTGGCGTTCATCCCACCGAGGTGCTCTCATTTCTCGGTCAACACTTCATCGTTTATTCGCCGCTGTTGTTTCTAGCACTGGCATGGGGTGTGATCGCAAGCTGGCGCCGCATCAATCAGCAATTCAAAGTCCTGTTCTTAATGTGGTTTGGTTTGCCGGTGTTTGTTTTTTACTTGCTTCTGTCGCTTAACAAGAGCGCCGCGCCGAATTGGGATGGGCTCGCGTTTTTTGGTTTCGGATTGGTCGCGACGTATTTCTGGTGGGAACGGCTTCAGGAGAGCGTTCTTTTACGCATATGCGCCAGTGTCGCCGTCCTGGTGGGATCGATCATGAGCGTCGTCGCATTGGACACAGATTTGCTACGGGTGGCCGGTTACCAACTGCCGCGGAGCGATTCGAGTGATAGAATGCGCGGATGGAAAAGCGCGACGGAAGCTCTGGAAAAAATGCGCAACGACCTTGAAGCGCAATTGGGCGAGAAACTTTTTCTGATTGCTGACGCTCGCGATCGCGCCTCGGAAATTTCGTTTTATCTGCGCGACAAACGAGTAGAAGGCGCGGGGCATCCGCCCGTTTACATTCCGGAATCGCAGGACATGGTGAATCAGTTTTCGTTTTGGCCGCGCTACGACGAATTCGTCGAGCTAAAACCTGGCGTGCAACGGCCTGACGGCGAGGTTTACACGGAAGAGAACGGCATCAACTTGTTCGTCGGACGCGATGCGTTTTTTATCAGGGCTGGCGAAAAGGAACATGTACCTCACAATATACAGGCGGCATTTCAATCCACTGAGCCGGTGGGAACAATCGAAGTGTCGCGCTACGGAAAGGCCATACGAATTTGGCAAATTTTCCTCTGTCGAAGTTATCGGTCGCTGCCGTTATGAGAAGTGGCTTAGACGCATCCTGTAGCCGCTTCGCTATGCGAAGCGCACGGCTAATCTGTCCACAAAGCAAGCGCCATGCGTCTCACAGAGACGCGGCTACAGCGTTAAAGGAAAAGCTTAGCTCCAGAGCAATGCGAATCCGAAAGGAGTAGGCAGTGTTATGATCCATACGACGGATTCTCCAGCAGTTTCGGTCATTGTTCCTGTGTACAATGAGGAAGAAAATGTTCAGATCCTGCAAGCTGAGCTCAAAGCAGCGCTCAGGGCCATCGATCACGAATTGATTTTTGTCGATGACGGATCGGCCGATCACACCGTGGAGCGAATTGAGACCGCGCCGAATCTGCGGGTGATCCGTTTCGAAAAAAATGCCGGACAAAGCGCCGCGATTTACGCCGGGCTGCAAGCCGCGCGAGGCGCAATTGTCGTTCTGATTGACGGCGATTTGCAAAACGATCCCGCCGATATTCCAAAATTAGTCGGTGAAATTTCACGCGACGCTGATCTCGTTTGCGGTTATCGCGCGCTGCGCAGGGACACGCGTGTGAAACGGCTCACCAGCCGGATTGCGAACGCCGTTCGCAGCCGGTACACGAAAGACGGCGTGCGCGACACCGGTTGCACGCTCAAAGCAATGCGGCGCGAGTGCGTGAGCGCGCTGGTTCCGTTCAAAGGGATGCATCGCTTTATTCCTGCGCTGATAAAGGACGCAGGGTACAAGCTGGTGGAAATTCCGGTGAACCACCGCCCGCGGCGTTTTGGGCAAACCAAATACGGTCTGGGCAATCGTGCCGTCCGCGCCACGATCGACATGTTCGGTGTGCGCTGGCTGCTCTCGCGGCGTTTGAATTACAAGATTCGGGAAGAGAACTAGAGCCCACGCTCTCCGAAAACGCGCTTGTCAAGCTATGCGCTGCCGCTAAGCTTGGCCTCCCGCACGGAACATCCGCATGTCCCTCGCCAATTTACTTTCTGCCGAGCAAATCATTCCCGAGATGAAAGCGACGGAACGTTGGTCGGCTATTGTTGAGCTGATCGATCTGCTTGTTAGCCTCGGCAAAATTAAGCCTGCAGATCGCGATCCAATTCTGGCCGCGCTAAAGCAACGGGAGGAGACAATGAGCACGGGCATCGGATTCGGAATTGCCATACCGCATTGTTCATCCGATCGGCTCGACGAAGTGGTGGCTGCGTTCGGAAGGTCCACCAAAGGGATCGAGTTCGACGCGTTGGATAACGCGCCCGTAAAATTCGTCGTTCTTTTTATCGTACCGAAAAATCAATTTCAAACGCACCTGCGCACGCTGGCTTCCATAGCGAAATTTCTGAATGACCGCTCTGTGCGCGAGAGTCTTGCCAGCGCGAAATCCGCTGACGAAATTTTGGCGATTTTTCGCGAACGTTCCTAACTTTGTAGCCGTCGCTCTGTGAGCGATGCGGCCGGCACGTCACGCGCCGCGCTTCCCACAGGGAAGCTGCTACAGATCGCCAGATGCAAACGTTCCAGTCATTATTAGCGAGAAAGCTTTCCGACGGTTTGGCAAGCGCTGGTTTGCCGGCCCCGGCCGGTGAGTTGACGCAGGCGACCGATCCGCGCTTTGGCGATTACCAGACTAATGTTGCGCTCGTACTTGGGAAGCAGCGCGCCGAAAATCCGCGTGCGCTGGCAGAAAAGATCGTAGCTCATCTGGATGTGGAGGATCTCTGCGAACGGCCAACTATCGCTGGCGCCGGCTTTATCAACTTCACGTTGCGTCAGGGCGCCGTCGAAAAACAGACGCTCGAGATCTTGCGAGACGAACGTCTCGGCGTCGCCGAAACAGAATCACCACGTCGTATCGTCATTGATTTCGGATCGCCCAATGTGGCGAAACCGATGCATGTCGGTCACATCCGCAGCACGGCGCTCGGCGACGCGCTGGCGCGTGTCGCAAAATTTCTTGGGAACGAAGTGATTCGCGATAATCACGTGGGCGACTGGGGAACACAGTTCGGGATGGTTATTTGGGGATGGAAGAATCTTTTGGATCGACAGGCGCTCGAGCGCAACCCGCTGACCGAGATTGTCCGCATTTACAAGGAAACAAACGAACGAGCGAGCAACGACCCGGAGGTGCGTGAAGCGTGCCGCCGGGAACTGGTGAAATTGCAGGCTGGCGACAAGGAAAACACGGATATTTGGAACGAATGCGTCGCGTTTTCGATGCAGGATTTCGAATACGTTTACCGGCTGCTCGACGTGCATTACGACCTGCAATGCGGCGAAAGTTTTTACAACGACCGGTTGCGCGGCGTGGTAGATCGCCTGCTCAAGGCGGAAATAGCCGAGATCAGCGAAGACGCCGTAGTCGTCTTCTTCCACGATGATCCCGAGTTGGCTGATAAGCCTCTGATCATTCGCAAACGGGATGGCGGATTTAATTACGCGACCACCGATCTCGCCACGATCGATTATCGTGTCAACGATTTGAAAGCCGACGTGGTCTGGTACGTCGTTGGCGCGCCGCAGACATTGCATTTCAAACAGATTTTCGCGGTCGCCCGGCGAGAAGGTTACACCGCCGATCTGCGACACATCATATTTGGAAGCGTGCTTGGGGAAGATCGTAAACTGATGAAGACGCGCTCCGGTGACAATGTCCCTCTCCGCGAGGTTCTCGAGGAAGCGTGCAGGCGCGCCCGAAAAATCATCGACGGAAAAAATCCGGACCTGAGCGAGGACGAAAAGAATGACATCGCCGAGAAGATCGGCATCGGTGCCGTGAAATATGCCGATCTCTCGCAGTATCGGACGACAGATTATGTTTTTTCGTGGGACAGGATGCTTTCGCTGCACGGAAACACTGCGCCGTATTTGCAGAATGCGTACGTCCGAATTCGCTCGATCTTTCGTAAAGCAGGCGAGTCTACTGTAGCCACGCCCCTGTGGGGCGTTAGAGGCACAAAAGACGGAGAGACCGGCCTCAGGCCGGTGGCTACAGGATTCACGTTCGCTGAGCCCGCCGAACTTGATCTTGCCAAACGAGTTTGTCAGTTCGCGGAGATCGTTCCGCAAGTGTTGAGCGGGTTTCGTCCGAACATCCTTGCAAACTATCTGTTTGAGTTGGCGAACAGCTTCCATGGGTTTTACGAAGCTTGCCCCGTGTTGAAATCAGAGGAACCGGCGCGCAGTTCGCGTTTAGCGCTATGTGATCTTACCGCGCGCGTTTTGCAGCACGGTCTCGATCTTCTCGGCATTAAGGTGCCAGAGCGGATGTAAAGAAAACGCTGAAGGCCTAACATCGAACACAGAACACCGAAGGCTGATTGTTGGATTTCGGCGTTGGACGTTGGACGTTGGGCGTTGGACGTTTTCCTCCTGCTGTGAAAAAGGAACACCCGCGCATTCCAACATGCACCTACCGGTTGCAATTCAATCGGCGGTTCACGTTTGCGGCGGCGCGCGAAATCGTCGCATATTTGCACGCGCTGGGAGTGAGCGATGTATACGCGTCGCCCTATTTTCAAGCCAGCCCTGAGAGCCTGCACGGCTACGACATCGCTGATCATAACAAGCTGAACGCGGCCATCGGTTCGCGGGCGGATTATGACGCCTGGGTGGCCGAACTGCAGGCGCACGACATGGGCCAGCTGTTGGATTTTGTTCCGAACCATGTCGGCATCGCCGACGACCGTAACGCGTGGTGGATGGACGTGCTGGAAAACGGGCACAGCTCACAGTATGCCCCGTATTTTGATATCGAGTGGCAGCCGCTGAAGACTGATCTCCGCAATAAAGTTCTGCTACCAATTCTCGGTGACCAATACGGACGCGTGCTGGAGCGCGGCGAATTACAGGTGCGCTTTGAGGAAGGAACGTTTTACGTCCTTTACGGCGAACGCAGACTGCCGATCGCCCCTGGCACTTATCGCCACATTCTGGAAGTGGCGTTAGGAAATCTGGCCGAATACAAAGACGACGATTTTTACGCGGAACTGCAAAGCGTTTTGACTGCGCTTGAATATTTGCCGAAACGCACCGAAACCGACCCGAAGCGGATCGCAGAACGCGCGCGAGAGAAGGAAATCATCAAACGGCGGCTGGAGCGCCGTTGTGCCGAAGCGCCGCAAGTACAACAGGCAATCGAAAAAGCCCTGGCACAGATCAACGGAAATCCGGGCGACCCGCGCAGTTTCGATAAGCTCGACGAATTGCTGAACGCACAGTCGTATCGTCTGGCCTTTTGGCGCGTTGCAGCCGAGGAAATCAATTACCGCCGCTTTTTTGACGTAAACGATTTGGCCGCGATCCGCGTGGAGTTGCCAAAAGTTTTCGACGCGATTCACCGCCTGGTTCTTGAATTGGTGAGCACGGGCGCAGTCACCGGACTCCGGATTGATCACCCTGACGGCCTGTATTTACCGCGTGAATATTTCGTCAAACTTCAGCAGCGTTCCGCGAAAACGCTGGGGATCGGGTTACCTCGCGACGGCCGGGCCATCTACCTGGTGGCAGAAAAAATTCTCACCGGTTCGGAAACGTTGCGCAAAGAGTGGCCGGTGCATGGAACGACCGGCTACGATTTCGCCAATCAGCTCACCCAGTTGCTGGTCGAGTCTTCGGCTGAAACGGCGATCACAAAAACGTTCCACCGTTTCATCGGTCACTCCGTTCCTTTTGGGCATTTGCTCTACGCGAAAAAACTTCTGGTGATGAAGCTTGCCCTGGCGAACGACGTCGATGTTTTAGGAAACTTGCTCGATCGTTTGTCCGAGCGAAACAGATGGTATCGCGATTTTACGCTCGAAGCGCTCTCGCGCAGCGTGCAGGAGACAATTGCGTGCTTCCCGGTTTACCGGACCTATGTCGAGCCTGGTCAACCGGTAAGGGAAGAGGATCAGCAAATCGTTGAGCGCACCATCGCCGCAGCCAAACGCCGCAACCCGGCAATGGAGGAATCGATTTTTAATTTCTTGCGCGACGTGCTGTTGCTTCGTTCCCCACAAGATTTCGATGCCCCGGGGCGCGCAGCGCATGCGCAGTTCGTTCTGAAATTTCAGCAAGCGACCGGGCCAGTTATGGCAAAGGGACTCGAAGATACGCTCTTTTACATTTACAACCGGCTGCCAGCGCTAAATGAAGTCGGCGGCGAGCCGCAACAGTTTGGCCTTAGCGTTGAGGTTTTTCACGATCGGAACCTTGATCGGCAGCGCGACTGGCCCGCGACGTTGCTCGCCACTTCGACGCACGACACAAAACGCAGCGAAGACGTCCGTGCGCGAATCGTCGCAATCTCCGAAATTCCGGAGCTTTGGCGGCGTTCGTTGCAACGCTGGGGCACTGCGAATCACCGTTGGAAACGGATGGTGAATGATTTAGAAGCGCCCGATGCGAACGAAGAATATTTGCTTTACCAAACCCTTCTGGGCACCTGGCCAATGCAAACGAGTGGCGAGCCGGAGCCTGTGCCGGCCGCAGATTACATCGAACGAATCCAGGCTTACATGGCAAAGGCGCTGAAAGAAGCGAAGATCAACACAAGCTGGATCCAACCGAACGAAAAGTGGGACGCCGCGATGCACGATTTCGTCGCGAGAATTTTGGATTCATCATCACGAAACAAGTTCCTGCCGATTTTTCTTCCTGCTGCGAAAGAGATTATTCGGCTCGGGGCGATTAACTCGCTTACGCAAACTTTGCTGAAGCTGACATCGCCCGGTGTGCCGGACATTTATCAGGGAACTGAGATTTGGGACTACAGCCTTGTCGATCCCGACAACCGGCGTCCGGTCGACTACGACGTGCGCCGTGAAATGCTGAAATCAATGTCGAGCGCGACCCCGACGGAACTTATGCAGACGTGGCCGGATGGCAGGATCAAACTGTTTCTGACAAAACACCTCCTGCAACTTCGTCGCGGACATGCGGATCTTTTCGAGCGCGGAGAATATGTACCGCTTCATACCAGCGGAACGTTCGCAGAATCCTGCGTCAGCTTCGTTCGGCGACTCGACGACAATTGGATTGCAGTAATCGCGCCGCGGCTTTCTTCGCGCATCGGTTTTCCACCGATTGGGGACGGTTGGCAAGATACGGCGATTCAATTGCCAGAAACGTTTTCGCTCAAGGACGCGCACGATCTCTTTACGTGCCAACCGATTCGTCAGCATAAGCGGCAGGTAGGAGTGCGTGACGTATTGTCGGTGCTGCCGTTCGCGGTGATTACCAATTTGCGTTAAGCGTCTGACACAGACGCCCAGCAGCATTCGTTTGCCATGTCTTGTAGGGCGTTTGTGTCAAACGCCAACTGCTACTCGCAACTGCGCAAAAAGCTCCATGACCCACGTCACGAAATTGCCGAGATTCGTCAGCAAATCCGCGCCGAAGCTTTCAA
The DNA here is from genome assembly GCA_049791915.1 of Candidatus Udaeobacter sp. Classification (GTDB taxonomy): domain Bacteria; phylum Verrucomicrobiota; class Verrucomicrobiia; order Chthoniobacterales; family UBA10450; genus Udaeobacter. The sequence goes on along the minus strand of JBARAJ010000012.1, from coordinate 19,670 downwards.
ACGTGATTTGTCGAGACGCGAGAATCAGCATGACGCTAAGCAGCAACAAATTCATGAGGTAGATAACAACGAGGGAAAAGAATGTGCCCTGATCGGTAAGGTCGGTCTGATTCTTGGGGATCATCCAGCAGGTGAACGTGAAATGGAACGCCCACGTGGCGCCAATCACGGCGTAAAGCAGCCGTCCATACGGTTGCACGTTTAGAAAAAGGCTGAGTCCGCCGTAAATGGCGATCGTCAGAATGCTGTAGATCGGGAAGAAATACGGCGCCAGCGCGATCCAGAAGTTTGCCTTGGTGGTCACCACGTGTCCGCCGTCGGGACTGACGCGGAACTGGCTTACGCGACCACCCATCAACCAGACCCAGAGCGCGTGGGTAAGCTCGTGCCCGAACACGTAAATCAAGATTGGGCGCGGCAGACCGAAGAAAGCTATTAGCCACAGCACCGTGCCTAACGAGAAGAACCAGAATTCTTCGCCTGCCCACAACCGCTGCGTCACAGTCGCGCGCGCGAACGCCGTGAAAAATGTCTGCGTCAGAACGCCGCAGATCGGCAGTAGAAAAATCGCAAAAATAAATTTCACCCACTTTGTGGGCACTGTGAGCGGCTCGGATCCCGCGACGAAGCTTCTCGACGTTGTGCGCGCAACGCTGCGGACAACTTTCCCGCCGCGCTTCGAATTGCGCGTGCCGCGATTCTTTTTCGATCTGCGCTTCGTTGCAGCCAAAGTTGCCGCAGATTACGCAGATTTGCGCAGACGAAATCAAGACAGAACCGGCGATTGCGCGGATATCGCGGATGTTTGTACGGCAGGCGCTTCGGCTGCCAGCCTCGGCAACCGGAGCGATTGCCCTACAGTCAACAGGGTGGCAGCGTTACGCGCGTCCCATGTAGGCGCCGGTGCGGGTGTCGATCTTGATCAATTCGCCCTCCTTGATGAAAAGCGGCACGTTTATGGTCTTGCCGGTTTCAAGCTTTGCCGGTTTGGTGACGTTACTGGCAGTGTCGCCGCGCAGACCTTCCGCTGATTCAACCACCTTCAGACTCACAGACGCAGGTAGTTCCACCTCAACGGCCTTGCCTTCCGCATAAAGGACTTGCACGGACAGGTTCTCCACGAGGTAATCACTGGCCTCGCCGATCAGATTTTCCGCGAGCGTGATCGTGTCGTACGTCTCGGGATCCATGAAATAATAGCCGTTGCGATCCTTGTAAGAAAATTCGAGCTGTTTTCGCTCGATCTCGACCAGCTCGACTTTGTCGGTGGAACCGAAGCGGACATCGGCGCTTTTTCCGGTGTTGATGTAGCGGATGATGGCCTGCACGAAGGCTCGCAAATTCCCAGGCGTGCGATGATGGACTTCAAGCACAATGGCGGGATTGCCATTGTATTTGATGGCCATTCCTCTGCGGAGATCGTTGGCGGCGGGCATGATTAAGACGTGATCAGTTACAAAGCTACACGACTAAAACGTTGAAGCGTTACCCGCTTCAGCGGGGAGCGCGGAGTTTACATGCACTCGGCGTAATCGCAACTCTGTCATCCTGAGCGACGCGAAGCGCAGTCGAAGGATTCCCGCGGCGGGACCTTAAAGTTAACGGCAACGGGATTCCTCGAGTTCGCTCGGAATGACAGGGTGAATTACAACAATTTCAGCCGCGTCAAATCCTGCGAATCGACAATACCAACAGGCACATTGTCGTCATCAATTACGACCAGATCGTCGATGCGATGACGCTCGAGGAGGTTCAGAACTTCAACCGCGAGTTTTTCTTTGTGCACCGTGACTGGATTCAGCGTCATCAGGTCTGCCACCAGTCGTTCGCCAATCCTGGAATCAGATTGAAAATGCCGCACGAAATCTCCGTGGGTGAATATGCCGAGGAGTTGGTTATCCTCGCCGGTCACAACGGCAGCGCCAGCGCGCACATTAGTCATCGCCTTGAGCACATCGCGTATCAGTGTGTCTGTCGCCACAATTGCCATGGCTTCACGCGGTCGCATGACTTGATGAACGCGCATCAACATGCTGCGGCCGATCATGCCGCCGGGATGAAATTTAGCGAAATCTTCCTTGTTAAAACCACGCGCCTCCAAGAGCACCATCGCCAGCGCGTCGCCCAGCGCCAGCATCACTGTCGTACTCGACGTCGGCGCCAGGTTTAGCGGACAAGCTTCCTGTTCGACGTTTACATCGAGACAAACATGCGCGTTTTGCGCCAACGTTGATTTTGGATCGCCGCAAATAGCGATGATCCTCACTTGAAACCGCGTGATCGCCGGCAAAATCCGGAGCATTTCTTCCGTCTCGCCACTCGCGCTCAACGCGAGCACGACGTCGCCGTCGGCGATCATGCCCAAATCGCCATGAAGTGCGTTGGACGAATCCAGCACCACCGCGGGCGAGCCGGTGCTGGTGAGAGTAGACGCGATCTTCGCGCCGATGTGTCCGGATTTGCCCACGCCCACCACGACGACTTTGCCTCGCGCGTCGACTGTTTCTTTGATCAACTCAATCGCGCGTGAAAAATTTTCATCCAGCCGCTTCCGAAGGCGCTGGAGCTCAAAAATTTCTAAATCCAGGACGCGTGCGGCCTTTTCAAGAAAATCCATCGAAAGATATATTGTGCGCAGGCGTGGTTAAGGGCAAGATTTCGCATGCCTCGAACGAAAGGGAAACATGAAGACATTGATGATCGCAATCCTGGCCGCGCTGGTGACAACTGCTTTCGCCCAAGAATTCAGAGCACCGATCGGTCCGCAAAAACCGGTGCGCGCGATGGAGACGCCGCCGCCGGTTTCCGAACGACCGAAAGTTGAGGGAGCACTTCCGAAAGCCTTTGGTGGAGGTCGCAACCCGCTTCAAATGCTCAATCCGTGGGCGCCGGCCCGTTACGGGATTTGGGTGGAGAACACATCCTTCGATCCCAATCACCCTGGAAAATGGAACGGCATTAAGCTCTTCGAGATAATTTTTTGATTTGTTCGATTTGCGATGATGAGGCGTTCGCGGCAGCGAACGCCTCATCGCAAAGTCCTGGCTCGCGCCGCGATCGTCGCTACAACTGCCTCTCGCGCTCTATTGCTCGATCGCTACTCTTTGCGCTGTGGACTTGTTCAGCTCTAGCTGCGCGCTGACTCTTTGGATTTGTCCGGCCTGCTCTTTGAGCTGGGCCGTGAGAAGTTCCATTCCTTTTTGCTGCCGAGCGATGATCGCCGCCTGGTTCGCCATTTTGGAGTTTAGTTGCGTGATGTTGGTCTGTTGTTCCTCGACTTTCTTGTGCTCTTTAAGGAACTCGTTAAGCAACATCGCGTTGACCGCATCGTAGCGCACGGTTAAAGGCTCGCCTTCGGTATCGAGCACCACCAGGTCGGGATTTACCTCGGCCACGTCTTCCGCAATCAAACCAAATTGCGGGGTGTTTTCGGCTTTCTTGGTGTCTGCGTTCTTGTAATGAAACGTGACCGGTTTGAGCGCCAGGATGATTTCGCTGGTTTGATCCATCGGTTTAATGTCTTTCTTAAAGCGGCGCGAGGAATTACTCGTGCCGAGCTGGCCGTCCGAGTCTACGATGACATTTATGCCATCGAGGTTCCCAACTGTAACCCCGCGAATGTTGCCAATAAAGCATCTGTCACTTGCTGTGAAGGCAGTACCATCACCTAGGGAGCCGATGGAAATAACGTTATCGCCCGTAGTCATGTTGGCGCCGGCTTCGCGGCCGATGCCGATGTTGTTGCTACCCGTGGCGAACCTGAGCGCTCCCCGGCCAAAGGCTTGGTTGTTGCCTCCGGATACGTTGTCCCGGAGTGCGGCTGCACCGATCGCGGTATTACTGCTGCCGCCCACGTTGCTCTGCAGAGCAATGAAGCCGCTGGCTGTGTTGTCGAAGCCTGTCGTGTTGCTAATCAGGGCCTGATCGCCGGTGGCCATGTTCTGAACGCCTTCGGTGTTGTTCTCGAGCGCCAAGAGACCGAGAGCGGTATTTTGGGAGCCGGTGGTATTGAATAAAAGCGCCGCCGTGCCAACAGCTGTATTTTCGCTTGCGTTGTTCAGAGCGAGTGCCGCCGCGCCGACAGCAGTGTTGAAGCTGCCATCGGTGGCGGCAAAGAGTGCATACCAGCCAAATGCTGAGTTCGAGCTGCCGGTGGTGACGTTAAAAAGCGCATGGTCCCCATCGGCCGTGTTGAACCCTGGTAAGGCGGTCAGGGGAGCCGCTGGCACTCTTTGCGGAATCTCTGGAGCCGTTGACGCTTCTTGCGGAGCCCGTGGAGCCGCTGGTCCTTCTTCTGGAGTGGCTTGCACGGTTGGCAAAAGACCAAAGCACACCAGCAGAAGCGGAATGAGAGCCAAACCGCGCAGTAAGGGTGTGTGGTGCATCGAATTTCTGAGGTCTCTATCGATGGATGTGAGCGTTTTGAGGATCATCTTTTTCATAATCTGCGGATTCTCTCGCTCGCGTGGGTTTTTGAGAATACGCCGAATTGCGTACGAAAGGGGTTGGCTGGTGCTGAGATTTTCTGTTAAGTGGAGACGACAGAATGGATTCAGTCTCTGATTACGATCAGCGTAGCGTCGAGGCGTTCGCGTCGTTACAGTTGACGCCGCGCGAAGCGGAAGTCCTTTTATGGATCTCACGTGGCAAAAGCAACCACGATATTGCCGTCATTCTCGGCGCAACCACCGGCACAATCCGAAAGCACGTCGAGCACATTTTGGGCAAACTCAATGTGGAAAACCGCACGACAGCTGCAGTAATAGCCCTAGAAACGTGCCGTTCCATCGCTAAGACATCCAAAATTAAACCTAATCAAGTTTGGGCTGCGATCGTGGGTTTGGCCAGCACGCACCTCGCAGAATTGTGGTCAGATACTTTCGAATTTACGATGTGCTTGAGCCTCTGATCGGGTGATGTTGTTCGACTTGGGCGAACAAGTTTGCCAGTTGTAAGCGCACTGTTTGAAACGAGAGCCGTTCTCGTGCACGTTCCTGCGATTCGGCGACAACTGCCTCGCGTAACTCGGCATTCTTCAATAGATCCAACGCCATCGAAGCAATCTCGCTGGTCGTCCGTCCTTCGCCGCACGTTTTAAATGCGATTCGCTCGATTGCGCCGTCGCCGCCGACGCACGGGATCCGGCAGAGCAGCGCGTCGCCAGCAACTTGGCCCGGCACATGGCTCCGGTCGAGTTGCAACACGATCTTATGCCGCGCCACATCGCGCAGATAATCCGGGTAAGTCTTCCATTTCTCGATTATCCGGAGTTTTCCTTCGGGAAAATTGAGTTCGCCTAACAATCGGCGTCCTTTGTAACCATCGAGGTTAACGACCGTAATCGGTTCACCCGTCAATTCGCACAACTCTCGTGCGACCAACAGCGCGACGAAATGGTTTCGCGAGGGGACGTCCCATTCGCGTGTCCCAATAAAAATGCCGGACTGCTCCCTGTGCGGCACAGAAAAATTCCATCGTTGATCCTCGATCGGGTAGGGGGTCGGGATAAACGCCACCGTCGCGGGATCGTGTTTGGAGCGGACGCGCTGATAAATCTCCGCGGCCTCGGGCGTCGTGGCGATGCAAGCATCGGCTTGGCTCACAATTTTTATGAAGCGCGATAATTTCGCCGAGTCCCGCAACTGTTGCGCGATCTGGTGCAGCCCGGTTTCCTTCAATGAAACAGCGACGGGGCGACCCTCCCGCTTTAACTCAGCCAATGCGCGCCCTGACGCGCGAAAATCGCTGCGCAAAAGGAGAAGCACAGGTGTGTTTTCGCCGAGGGCGTAGCGTACATCACGATGAAACGCTCCGAATGTGGATGCAGCGAAAGCATGAAAATTGATCGGCGGATGAGGACCTTCGCCGGGAGCAGGCACGCTATGAAATTGCTGTTCAGGATCGCGTCCTCCGGGATTGAGAACAGTTAGCCGAAAGTTTTCTGGGCTGTCTGCTGCCATTACAGCTTCGCCCGGTTAAGGCTTCAACGGTTCAACCATTTTTCACGCGGCGAGCCGATTAGTTATGAACCTCGTCGCCGGGCGGCTGTGCCGCGGATCGCAATAGCGTGCGTTCCGTGTCTTCTTGATCCAGCGGTTTCACCGGTATCGCACGCCGAATCTCTGATGGTTGCCGTTCCTGCGGTCGGACCGGGATCGCTTTCGGAATCGTTTGGACTGGTACGGCCTTTCGAATCTCCGGAGCGGATTGTGTCGTTTGGGAAGTCGGAGGATTCACGGTGGCCGTGTTGCTCGCAGACTTCACCCCATTCGTGCCGGCTCCGCTCTCACTCTTCTGGGTTTCGGCGTTTTCCGTAGCCGGCTGCGGCGTTGTGTCTGGTATTACTGTTGCCTTGATTGAATCATACGGGTCGTTGTCAGCTATAAGCGTGGGACTCTTTATGGCGACCGGCATGACTTCGCGCAGGTTCACAGCCAGCTCAGCGCGCGGCAAATCGCTGGAACCGAATTCACGAGCGAGTCGGGCCCGCGGTTCACCGTGGATGTTGCAGAACTCGGTAGGCGCCTGGGCCTGTGTCGCAATCTCCATATAAGTGCTACGGCGTTGGACCGTATCGCCGTTGGCTGATTTCACTGCATCGTAACATTTGTCTGTGGCCAGTTGCCCGGACCGCGAACAAATCTCGATCTGCTTCAGACTGGACGGCTGTTTGATCTCTTGCGGCGGATAACTCTGGGCGGCGGCATTCATGATATCGACCCAGATCGGCAGAGCCAACTCGCGCCCGAACGCCCCCCGATAAATTTTCTGCGGCTTGTCAAAGCCGGCCCAGACGGCGCAGGTGAAACTGGAATCGTATCCCGCAAAGAGCGCGTCCGTGAAATCGTACGCGGTTCCGGTTTTTCCGGCGGCCGGGAATTTCTTTAGCCCAAACTGTGTGTAAGCGGCTTTTCCCGTTCCCGATTGAAGCGCATCTACGAGGCACGAATGTACTTCGTACGCGGTTTCGGGTTTGGTCACGATCTTCCGGATGCTTTGCTGTTTACCATTCCACACCAGTGTTCCGTCTTTTTCCTCGATGCGCTCCAGAATATGTGGCGTGCTCGGTCGCCAGCCGCCATTCGGAAAAATCGTGTATCCCATCGCGAGCTCGGCCAGCGTAACTTCGCTGCTGCCGAGAAATGTTGCCGGATAAGGGCGAAGCGAGGAGCGAATACCCGCCGAGGAACAAAGCTGCAATACAGCCTCGATTCCCGCATCCATTCCGATGCGGACCGTTGCGCCATTCTTCGATTTCACCAGTGCCTGCCTGGCTGTCATTCGACCTTCGTATTGGTTATCGGCATCCTCGGGTCCCCATTCTCCGAGAATTCCCGTTGTACCCCCGATCATCACCGCGCGATTATCCAGTGGCGAATCTTCAACTACCGAACCCGGATACATTCCTCGTTCGAAAGCCGTCGCGTAAACAAATGGCAACATTGCCGTGCCCGCAGGCCGGCGAGCCTGCAACGCGCGATTAAACTGGTTGTGCTCGAAATCGCGTCCACCCACCAGCACAAGAATGTCACCAGTCGCGTTATCCAGACCGATGGCCGCGCCTTGCAAGTACTCCGGCGCAGGTTGCTCAGCCATTTTACCGCTTGCTTTGGCCTTACGAAACACCGCTGCGTAATCGGCGTAGGTCTGATGATTGTAATCCGGATGCTTCTCGGCTTGCTCCAAGTGTGCCTTTAGGGAATCCTCGGCCGCGCGCTGGAGGTTGACGTCGATCGTGGTGTGAATCCGATAGCCTTCGTTTATCGCGCGGTCCCATCCGACTGCTGCGATCACTTGCTGGCGGATGTAATCGACGGCGTAAGTCTGGCCCTGAGCGTTTTGCCGGCTGCCAATCGGGATCTTTTCGGCGCGGGCGGCAGCGCATTGTTCACGGCTGATGAACCCAAGATCGCGCATCCGATCGAGCGCAAAATCCCGCGTCTCGCGTGAATTAGCCCGTTCAGACCACGGCGATAGTCTGTTTGGACTCTTGATGAGACCGGCAAGCGTCGCGCATTCCGCCAACGTCATATCGCGCGCAGACGTGCCAAAGTACCCGCGCGCGGCTGCTTCGGCTCCGTACATGCCGCCACCGAAATAAATCCGGTTCAGATATAGCTCGAGAATTTTTTGTTTGTTGAAATTGTCTTCGATGCGCTTGGCCAGAAAAATCTCCAGCAGCTTCCGGCGGTATGTTCTTTCTTTGAGCGCAAAACTGTTTCGCGCCAGCTGTTGGGTGATGGTGCTGCCGCCCTGGCGCACATGGCCTGCCGTCAGATTTTTGAGCGCTGCGCGAATGATCCCCAGCAGATCGTACCCGTGGTGTTCGTAAAATTTTGCGTCCTCGACGGCAATGACGGCGTTGATCAGATCGGGAGCCAACTTCTCGTAAGGAACCGTCTCGCGGTTCTCGACGTAGATTTGGCCGAAGATCTTCCCGTTGCGATCGAGAATCACGCTGGCCGATTCCATTTGATCGAGCTTGCTCAAGTCGAACGCGTTGGCTTGCGCTTGGAGATCGAAGACGACACTGGAAAAGAAAACTGTTACGAACAGGGCCACCACCGCCAGAATCGCGACGGGAATGTAAAACCACGGCCTGAAATACCATGGCCGCCGAAAGCGATAGCCCGGCGGCGGTCTAAGATATGTGCTGGTCGGTCTCAAGCAGGCAAACGACTCTGTACCGAAGGTAGGCGCCAAACGCCCACCGCTCAACGTTCAGTTTCGAATTGGGAGCGCAAGTCGAATATTGGAGATTGAGGCATTGGACGTTGATCGTTGCGCGTTCGACGTTCTCCAATTGAACATGCTGCTCGTTGAATCGATCCGTGACAGGATCTGTGCACGCGGTCCGCAATCGTTCGCCTGGTTCATGCAACAGGCCCTCTACCATCCGGAGCACGGTTACTATTCGTCAGGCCGGTGCGCGATAGGCCGCAAAGGAGATTATTTCACGAACGTGAGCGTTGGGCCGCTCTTTGGGCAATTGTTGGCCTGGCAGTTCTCAGAAATCTGGGAGCGCCTCGGCAAGATGAATAATTTCGTCATTGTCGAGCAGGGGGCGCACGACGGGCAGTTCGCGCGGGATGTTCTCGAGTTCGTGCAAAAGCGTCTTCCGGAACTCTTTGACGCGTTGCGCTACAGGATAGTCGAGCCTTTTCCAATCTTGGAAGAGCAGCAACACCGGATGCTCGAGGCGTTTGGCGATAAGGTTGAGTGGCGAGAGTCGCTGGAACCGTTCACGGGCGTCCATTTTTCCAACGAACTGTTAGACGCAACGCCCGTACGCTTGATCAGTGACGGAACCGAGAAGTTGGTCGGCCTCGACGGCGACAAGTTTGTATTCGTCGAGCGGCCGGTTGATACAGCGATTTTCAATCAAGCTGCGCTCGGGTCCATCGACCAAATCGCGGCGAGCTTGCAGTACGGTTATGTAATTGCGATCGACTACGGATTTTTGGACGAGGAATTCGAGAACACCGTTCAGGTTCGGTCCCGGCATCGAAATCTGGATTCGCCATTCGAACAGATCGGAGACGCGGACATTACGATGTCTGTGCATTGGAAAAGCATTGTCGAGCGTGCGCAGGCAAATGGGTTGCGCGTCGCCGGATTTACCGATCAACATCATTTTCTGACGGGACTCATCTCCCAGTTTGGTAGGGGCGGTTCACCTGAACCGCCCGCGGGCGATTGGGGTCAATCGCCCCTACCTGAATCGCGCAAGGCCAAGCGCGAATTGCAAACGCTGCTTCATCCGGAAATGCTGGGTCGCGCTTTTCAGGTGCTGGCGCTTGCGAAAAATGTTGGTCCTGAGGTCACGCCGCTGGTGGGCTTCAAATTCGCGCGCGAACCACGCGCCGCGTTGGAACTCAAAAAGCCAAATCAATAAAGCGGTTCAGGAAAACGTCTGCCGCCCCTGCTTTGGCCCCGCAAGGTTTGTGGTGGCGCGATTCGCCGCGATCGCCGAAGTGACGTTGTATCGGAGTGACGGCTTCTTGTGTTCGCATCACGCCATAAACGAGTATTTTCGAGGAACGCGTGGATACTAGGACGGCTTTGCTAGCCTTCGGGGCGAGGAATTGTCAGAAAATTGTAACTTGCCAGCCGGACCTACTACCTAATTGAATGTGCGTAGATTTGGCTTGCGTCGCGCACCGCCAGTCCAGAGGATGACCAACAAAGCTCGACTGGCCAATCGATTTTCTACCACCGCGCGATTGGTCCGCAGCCGCAAGCAGCGAAGGAAATTATGAAAACTGCTAGTCGCTGGACCATTGCGATCGCAGGAATATTTCTCCAGATCGCGCTGGGCGCTGTGTATGCTTGGAGCGTATTCCGCGTGCCGTTATCGAAGCAATTTGGATGGAGTATTTCGGAGGTCACACTCACCTTTACTATCAGCATCTTCGTGCTCGGCTTCGCTGCGTTCTTCGGCGGGTTATGGATGAACCGAAAAGGACCCCGCATCGTCGCGCTGACTGGCGGAGTGCTTTACGGCCTGGGCGTTTTTCTAGCGAGCTTTTCCGCGAACAAACTCTGGTGGCTCTATCTGAGCTACGGGTTTATAGGCGGTCTAGGCCTTGGCCTCGGCTACATCGTTCCTGTAGCAGTGCTGGTGAAATGGTTTCCCGATAAGCGCGGCCTTATCACAGGAATTGCGGTTGGTGGATTTGGCGCCGGCGCACTCATCACCGCGCCGGTAGCGACGCGATTGATTCAATCCGTCGGGGTTTTGCCCACGTTCGCATATCTCGGCGTTGGTTACTTCATCATCACGATCATCGCTGGGCTGTTCATGCAAAATCCGCCGGAAGGCTACCAGCCGCCAGGATGGGCTCCAACCGCGAAAGAAGCCGCCCAACGTGCCACGCATGACTTCGTCTTGGGCGAAGCACTGAAGCGCTGGCAGTGGTGGGCGCTTTGGCTGATCCTGTTTTTGAACACTTCGGCCGGCATTTCGCTGATTTCGCAGGAAGGGCCGCTGTTTCAGGAGCTCACTGGCGTTACTGCGTTGGTGGCCGGCGGCATGGTCGGAATCGCCAGCCTCGGCAACGGCGTCGGCCGCGTATTTTGGGCGTGGGTCTCCGACTTGATAACGCGCCGCGCGACATTCGCCGTCATGTTCATTCTTCAAGTCCTACTCTTTTGGTTCGTGCCGAGGATTACTTCGTCGTCGACAATGACAATTGTCGCCTTTGTTATCCTGATGTGTTACGGCGGCGGGTTCGGCACCATGCCGGCCTTCACCGCGGATTATTTCGGACCCAAGAACGTTGGCCCGATCTACGGGTTGATGCTGACGGCGTGGAGTTTTGCCAGCGCCTTTGGACCGCTTTACATCGCTCGTATGCGCGAGACTGTAGGAAATTATGCCGGCGCGCTTCATGTGATCGCAGTCGTAATGCTCATTTCCGTTTTGCTGCCGATCATCGTCAGGCCACCACTACGTGAGCAAGCAGTGTGATTATCCAACTGCGTTTGTTTTGCTAGCTTAGCCAACTGTACGATGACACTTTCAAGCGACTGAACTTCGCTCCAGCCGCGAAGAACTGAATGGAGAATATGTTCGCGCTGCTTTCGAAATGGCCGCTCGTTAGGCAAATTCGCGAACACAAAGACGGCACCGGGCTCGAATCGATGTCGGACAAGACGCGTTCGATGCACGCACGCATCGATGACGCAAAAGTCGCTCGGTCCATTTGTCCGTATTGCGGCGTGGGCTGCGGGCAGTTGGTTTACCATAGGGACGGAAAGCTGATTTCGATCGAAGGCGATCCAGAATCGCCGATCAGTCAGGGGAATCTCTGCCCGAAGGGCGCCGCGTCATATCAATTGCTCACGCATTCGCGACGCGAAACGAAGATGAAATATCGCGCGCCGCGCTCGAAGGAGTGGACGGAGATTCCACTCGATCGGGCGATGGACATGGTTGCCGAGCGTGTTTGGGAATCACGCAAGCGCACGTTTGTGCACGAACAAGACGGCGTTTCTATCAATCACACGACTGCGGTATGTCATCTCGGCGGCGCGACACTGGATAACGAGGAAAATTATCTCATCAAAAAGCTTTTCACTGGAGGCCTGGGCATGGTCTGTGTGTCCAACCAGGCCCGCATATGACATAGCAGCACGGTGCCCGGTCTGGGCACCTCCTTCGGCCGGGGCGGAGCTACCACCGCGCAGCAAGACCTGGCGAATGCAGATTGCATTCTGATCGAAGGTTCCTCGATGGCCGAAGCGCACCCGGTCGGTTTTCGCTGGGTGATGAAAGCGAAGGAGCAGGGCGCCACGATCATCCATGTCGATCCACGCTTCTCGCGCACGAGCGCGCTGGCCGACGTCTGGGTGCCGATCCGTGCCGGCACAGACATTGTTTTTCTCGGCGGACTCATCAACCACTTGATTGAGTTTGACCTGTACTTTCGCGAGTACGTCGTTCACTACACGAATGCCTCGTGCATCTTGTCCGACGAATATCGCGATCCTGAGGACAACGGCGACGGGTATTTCTCAGGGTGGAATCCAGAGAAGCGCGCTTACGAAGGGAGTAGTTGGCTTTACAAAGGCGGCGATCTGAGTCGCCCGCAGCGCGATCTCACGTTGCAAGACCCCCAATGTGTCTTTCAGAAATTAAAACGGCATTTCTCCCGTTACACGCCGGAGATGGTGGAGAAAGTCTGCGGCATTCCGCCTGACCTTTTTCACAAGGTCGCGCATGCTCTCGCTGCCGCATCCGGACCAGAGCGAACCGCCGCGGTTTGTTATGCAGTAGGTTGGACGCAGCATTCGAAGGGTGTCCAGATCATTCGCGCCGCGGCGATTTTGCAATTGCTGTTGGGTAACATCGGCCGGCCTGGCGGGGGAATCCTTGCATTGCGCGGCCACGCTTCGATTCAAGGCTCAACTGATATTCCAACGCTTTACGACATTCTCCCTGGCTATCTGTCGATGCCGCGGAAAGGCGACGAGACGCTTCAGCAGTATTTCGATAAGTACACGAAGAAGACCGGGCTGTGGGCGCATTACCCGGAATACCTTGTGAGTACTCTCAAGGCTTACTATGGGAGCCGTGCAACCGCGCAAAACGACTTCGGCTACGGTTGGCTTCCCAAGCTTACCGGTAACCACTCGTTCTTCGAATACCTCTACGACATGCTTGACGGAAAAATGGAGGGCATGTTTCTGATGGGACAAAATCCAGCCGTCGGTGCGCCGAACTCACGGCTCCAGCGAAAAGCGTTATCGAAATTGAAATGGCTGGTCGTGCGCGAGATGGTCGAGATCGAATCTGCAAATTTCTGGCGCGAATCACCCGAGATTGAGCGCGGTGAGTTGAAGACCGAAGAGATCGAGACTGAAGTTTTCTTCTTCCCTGCGGCCGGTCACGCCGAAAAGGAAGGCGCATTCACTAACACGCAGCGGCTCCTGCAATGGCGCGAGAAGGCAGTCGAGCCGCCTGGCGATTGTCGGTCCGACGCCTGGTTCGTGCATCAGCTGGCGTTGCGTTTGATCGCGAAGGCGAAAGCATCGAACGATCCGCTCGACGAGCCGCTGCGCGCGCTCGATTGGTGGTACCCGGAAGACGAACTGGGCGAGCCGCAAATGGAAACTGTGCTTGCGGAGATCAATGGCTGGTACACCGACCCTCAATCTCATGCTGACGGCATTGTTTTCGGTGTGGATCGCAACGGTAAACCTCACCACGGATCACAGCTGAATGGTTTCGCGGAATTGAAATCGGACGGTTCCACCGCGTGCGGCTGCTGGATCTACTCCGGCGTTCTTGGCCGCGATGGCGTAAACAAGGCTAACTCGCGCAAATCCAAGGATTATCTTGGTCATGGATGGGGCTTCGCGTGGCCGAGCGATCGCCGCATCATCTATAACCGTGCCAGTGCGCGGCCGGACGGTCATCCATGGAGCGAAAGGAAAAAACTGGTGTGGTGGGACTCGGAAAAATGGACCGGCATCGATGTTGCCGGATTTGTACAAGGGAAGTCTCCGGACTACGAACCCGAGGTAGGCGCTGAAGGTCTCGATGCAATTCCCGGAGATGCGCCGTTCGTTTTGCACGAGGACGGCTTAGGCTGGCTGTACGTGCCGAAAGGTTTGCAGGACGGACCGTTCCCAACTCATTACGAGCCGCTCGAATCCCCAGTCTCGAATGAACTTTATTCGCGGAACACCAATCCAGCGGAGCGCTGGTTTGCGCGTCAGGAAAATCGGTTCGCGCCGCCAGGTGACCCGCGATTTCCCTACGTTCTGACGACGTACCGATTAACTGAACATCATACCGCTGGCGGCATGTCGCGTTTTCTAAGTCATCTCTCGGAATTGCAGCCGGAGATGTTTGCTGAGATCTCGCCTGAGCTGGCGCGCCAGGTCAAAATCAAGAATGGCGATTACATTTGCATCGTCAGTTTGCGGGCGGCGATTGAAGCGCGTGCGCTTGTCAGTCGCCGGATTCGGCCGTTACATCTAGATGGAAAGACGCTGCACCAGATCGCAGTGCCGTATCACTTCGGGACAGCCGGCTTGGTCCATGGCAGCGCGGCGAACGATCTTCTTGCCATTTCGGGCGAACCCAATGTTACGATCATGGAAGCCAAAGCGCTTACCTGCAATATCGTGCCTGGACGTCTGCCGCGTGGCCCCGCGTTCACTGAATTCCTCAATAAGTATGCGCCGCAAGCCGGTCCAGTGATCTTGCATCCAGAAGAACGGTCGTTCAGGGGCGGCAAAAGCGGCGGCGGCCTCGCGATGGAAGGAAAACAATAAGAATTTATGAACGAATCGCGTCTCGACAAGGTGCGCGATGACGCGTGGACAAGCTCGGAAGCCTATCCCACCAGTCAGGCAAGATGCCTGAGTTACAAAATCACGCGCTCGATATGCGTATAAATGTTGAAGGACGGCGGGCGCAAAAAACCTATAAGCGTCTGGTTACTGTCGCGCGCGAGCTCGACCGCTAGACTTGAAGGCGCTGACACAGCGGCCACGATCGGAATTCCGGCGGCGAGCGCCTTTTGTATGATCTCAAACGACGCGCGGCCACTGACTAGAAGAAGATGCCTCTCCAGTGGCAGCAGCTCGTCGAGAAAAGCGCGCCCGATCGCCTTATCCAATGCGTTGTGGCGGCCGATATCCTCCCGCGCAATTTTCAATTTGCCGTCCGCGCTGAAAATTCCGGCGGCATGAATTCCACCTGTGCGCGCGAAATCGCTTTGCGCGTTGCGCAATGTCTCGGGAAGCGACAGCAGCGTTTCAATATCAATCCGGATATCAGTCGATCGTACCGCAGGGAAATTCTGCCGGATCGCGTCAATGTTTGTTTTACCGCACAGACCACAACTACTGGAGATCGTTCCGAAACGTTTCGTCGAATTCAGTTTTAATTTCACGCCGACTGTAAGCTCCACACTGACTCTGTTGTCGCCGCCCACTGAAACGCTCGCGATCTGATCGCGAGAGTGCACGATTCCCTCCGAAAGTAAGAATCCGGCGACGAGTTCTTCGTCGTGACCAGGTGTGCGCATCGTAGTGGCGATAGACTTGCGTCCGACGCGGATTTCCAGCGGCTCCTCGATCGTCAGCTCGTCGGGCAAGTATTCGAGTTGACCGTCGCGTTTTCGCCGGATGATCTTATGGGATCCGATGCCGCTTTCTTTCATGTGAATTGAGGCGCCTCAATGGTAGCATGGCTGCGATGGAAATTTGTCACCTGTTCATTTCCCGGGGACACAATTTTGTTGGCCATCATGGGCGCGAACCCGACACGCATCCGATGATTGAGATCTCCGAAATAGAATGCTTAGCTGGGCGCGGCATTCGCGGTGATCGATACTTCGAGCACAAGGACGATTACAAAGGTCAGATCACTTTCTTTTCGCTGGAAGTTTTCGATGAACTTTGCAGCGCGCTGCAAATTCAGAGCTGCTCACCGGCTCTGGCGCGACGCAACGTGATCACGCGTGGCGTCGATCTGAATGAGTTGATTGGACAGGAGTTCGAGCTGCAAGACGTTCGTTTTCTCGGAATGGAGGAATGCCGGCCATGCTACTGGATGGACGGCGCATTCGCTCCGGGTGCGCAGGAATTCCTGAAAGGTCGCGGCGGTCTGCGAGCAAAAATTCTGACAGATGGGAAATTGTGTTCGATGAAATTGTCATCCCGAGCGAAGTCGAGGGATCCCGTAAAGTTTGTTTGAGGTGATGCCGCGGGATTTCTCGACTCCGCTTCGCTCCGTTCGGAACCTTAGTGCGGTGTTGCTTGCGGGTGGCGAATCGCGTCGCATGGGCACAGACAAAGCGACATTTCTTTTTCGCGGAAAACCGCTCTGGCAAGTTCAACTCGAAACACTGCGCAGACTGCGACCGGCAGAAATTTTTCTTTCGGCAAGAACGGATCCATCCTGGCGGCCCAGCGACGTGCAGTTCGTCGCGGACATTCCGCCATCATGCGGACCGCTCAGCGGGATTGCCGCTTCGTTGGTGAAGATTCACACTGCTCATCTTCTTGCGCTAGCGATCGACATGCCCTTGATGACTGAAAATTATCTTCGCTCGATTTGCGATGCGATCGAGCCCGGCCGTGGTGTTGTCGCGAAGATCGACAATCGTGCCGAGCCGCTGGCGGCCGTATATCCGCGCGAAGCAGAGATTGATTTTCGCACTGCGGTAGCAGGCTCCGATTTTTCATTGCAAAACGTCGTTCGTCACCTGGCAACGTCTGGAAAACTGCTGGAGATATCTGTGACGGAACAGGAGAGGCGACTTTTCCGAAACGTGAATAACGTGTCCGACGTGGACGCTGCGATAGCGCGCGGTTGAGCTAGGGCGTTTGCGAAAAAATTTTAGGCAAATGCAAGCTGCACTTGAAAATCATTACATTTGCTCGATATGTTCCGAGCGATTTGGGCTCTTATGAAATCGTCGATGTTCCGCAGCGCTGCTTTGCTGTTTTTGATTCCAGCGGGTGCCTTCTCAGCCACAAACGTAGTGAATCTTTCTCACTACGACATGATGCGGCCCGATTTCACCACAATGAAACGTCAAGGCATTGTGGGTGTGATTCACGAAGCGACGTATCCGCCCTTCGTTCGCGACCCAAAGTATTTGGACAGGCAAATGGGGGCGCTGCAAGCGGGACTACTCTGGGGAGCATATCATTATGCTAACGGAAGTGATCCAATTCGGCAGGCCGATCATTTCCTAAGTGTTGTCTCCAGTTCCTGGGCACAAGCAAATCCCGCGGTGCGACCGAGCGCAGGTGTCCTGCTGGTACTCGATTTCGAAAAGAATGGTCACTATCCCGGGGGAACGATGCGTGCCGATCAAGCAGTCGCGTTTGCCGAACGCATTCGCTCACGCACGGGTGTATATCCCGGCATTTATTCGGGCGAATACCATCTCGCGCAGGTTTTGAATAGCGCGCGAGTAACTCCTGCACAGAGACAAACTCTCACCAATTGCTGGCTCTGGGTTGCAAATTACTCCAAGGAACCGCGTGCAACGGCGCCGTGGAGTTACTGGGCTCTCTGGCAATACTGCGGTGACGGTAAATGCCGCCTGCCGCGTTCTGCTTACCCCATAGGTATTGCCAATATTAGAAAAGCAGAACTCAACGTTTTTCGAGGCAGTCGAAGCGACTTGGAGGACTTCTGGCAGCGGCGCGCCTGGAACCCCTCGGGAGGAGCGCCTCGCCGGGGATCAGAACGAACGGTGACGGCTGAGCTGTAATAAACGCGTGGTCGTCGCGGGAAACGGCCGCTTCTCATTTCTCAATCCCGCGCTGCGTCGTGAGATAAACCGCAAAGCTGCCGAGCCAGTGGCCGCCTTCGTAATGTTCGCCAGTCACTGCTGCGAGCCCGGCGCGCCGATGCGCTTCCGCTGCGCTCGCCAGCGCTGGACGGCGCGGATCGTCAGCGGAAAGGGAAGAGACAATACCTTCCAGCATCCACGCTCGACTCAAATTTAATCCATCGAGATGCGCCAGCTTTGGATCGCTCGGATCGGGTGAAATCGCCACGGCCAACCAATCCGCAGTCGCCGTTCTTGGAATTTGAGGCAGAAATTGCGCGAGCCATTTCGCGAATTCAGTTTGCGTCAAGACGCGACGCATCACGTCGGCTTCGCCGAGGCAAGGCGAAAGAAAATCTTCACCCGACGGCTCGTAAGCGAGCGGACAATTCTTATCCGTCAGATAAAATTTCCGTGCTGAATCAGCGGCCAGTTTAGCGAGGCGTTCGTCATTTTTGACCCGCGCACAATCGAGAATGATTCCAAGCGCAAACGCGGTTTGATTGTGCTCACCGATGCGGATTGGGTGCGAGAGTTTCGGTAGCCACGTGGTCAATCGCTCGATCGCTGCATCCTCGAGCGGCCTCAGGTTTGCCAACATTTCTCGCGCCCCCGGATCGTCCCATTCGCGCAGCTCGGCGCAGACTTGCAACAGCCACGCCAATCCGTACGGCCGTTCGAAACTCGCGCGGCCCTCTCCGCGTAGATATGCCGCTTCAGCGTTCAGATTTTCAGCGGTGAGACTTTCTTTTAAAGCGTCGCGCGCGGCTTTTGCGAATGGCGCATCTGGAAACGTGCGCAACAGCCGCGCCAACAGCCAATGTCCGTGCACTGATGAGTGCCAATCGTAGCAGCCGCAAAACGCGGGTGTCAGTTTGCATGGCCGCGCGACGTCGGCGTCGCTGTTCAGAACGTGGCTGATCTTGTTCGGATATTCCTTATGCACGCAAGCCAGCGCCAGTTTTGCGAACCGGTCCGCAGCATGAGCATCAAATGCTTCGCCAGAGGGCTTCGCCTCTGGGCTTTTGTGATCAGCAGCCTCTTCAGCCTGAACGCAGAGCAGAGGCGCCGCTACAAGCGCGCAAACAAACTTCTGCAAAAGTGAGAGATGAAACTTCAAAGCCACAGCGGGCATAATCACGCCGCCGTTTGGCTTCGTAAAGATCGTTGAGCGGATTTTCCAACGGATCGCGCGGCCGTTGTATTCGCGTAGCGCAACCGCTAGACTGGCGCGCATTAGCCAGGTCGCACGATATGGATTCGCTCGATTACTACAAAATCGAAGAACTTCTGACGGATGAAGAGCGCGCGATCCGCGACCGGACGGCGCAGTTTGTGCAGAAGGAAGTGTTGTCCGAAGTCGTTCCTTGCCATCGTGCCGCCAAATTCGCAGACCATCTGATTCCGCGCATGGGCGCGCTTCGCTTTTACGCTCCATATCTTAAAGAGCACGGATGCGCAGGAGTAAGCTACACGGCGTATGGCCTGATCATGCAGGAACTGGAACGCGCCGACTCCGGCGTCCGCTCGCTGGCGTCCGTGCAGGGCGCGCTCGCAATTCAGGCGATCCATTCATTCGGCTCGCCTGAGCAACACGCGCGATGGTTGCCCGGATTGGTGTCGGGCGAGACCGTGGGTTGCTTCGCGCTAACGGAACATGGACACGGCTCAGACCCGGGGGGGATGGAAACTCGCGCCAAACGCGACGGTGATAAATACATTTTGAACGGCAGCAAATGCTGGATCGGCAACGCTTCGATCGCGGACGTCAAAGTTGTTTGGGCGAAGGATGACGACGGCCATGTCGGCGGATTCGTAGTAGAGAAAGACGCGCCCGGATTTCGCGCGCGCGATATCGAGGGGAAA
>JBARAJ010000011.1:0-5765 GCA_049791915.1 Candidatus Udaeobacter sp. | reverse complement strand
TGGTGGCAGCTCATTCGCGGAACGAAACGAATCGCTTTGCACGAAAACGAGTTTGTGCCGATTACGCCTGCGCAGTTGGCACAGTTTTAGATACGAAGTGTAGCGCATGCGTCTCGCTTGCGATTTCTATCTGCGCAAGCCAGAGGCTCGCGCTACATCACTGACAGTGCCAGCTTGATATTGGTGCACATTTTTGGTTCGATGGAAGCGTGTCTGCGGATGATCAGGTAAGCTCATTGACTGGCGTTGGTGGGAGCGCGCACAACGGGCCGATCGCGTTTACCACGACGAACTGGAGCGTGGTCCTTGAAGCACAAGGGCAATCGCCGGCAGCACAAGATGCGCTCGAAAAACTCTGCCGCACTTATTGGCGCCCTGTCTATAGCTTTGTTAGGCGAGAAGGTACCGGACACGAGGAGGCGGAAGATCTAACTCAGGCCTTTTTTGCCCTGCTGCTACAGCGTCGGAATTTCGCTGATGTTCGCAAAGAGAAAGGACGATTGCGTTCTTATCTGCTAACGTCGCTCAAACATTTTCTGGTCAGTGAACATCGGCGTGCCGCGACCTTAAAGCGAGGCAAAGGGCAACATCCGATGCCGTTGGACGAACTTAGCGGCGCCGAGCGGAGCGAGGTGGAACCAGCCGATCATCTTACGGCCGAACGCATTTATGAGCGGCGCTGGGCGTTGACGCTTATGGAGCAGGTCTTAGGTCGACTAAAGAACGAATACTGCACAGCCGGTAATGTTGTGTTATTTGATTCGCTGAAACAATTGCTACCAGACGAACCGGGAGCGCCGTCGCGCACTGAGATAGCATCGCAGTTGGGCATGACCGATAATGCACTCCGGCAAGCCTACCATAGGTTTCGTCACCGTTATCAACTACTGTTGCGCGAAGAAATCAGTCACACTGTCGCCGTCGCCAGCGATGTTGAAGACGAGCTGCGCCATCTAATCACTGTGTTGCGAACGTAACGTATGACAGAATTCCGCGCAGTACATGCTGAGGAGCGCACGGGCGACTCTCCCATCATGACTACGGCGCCCAAGGTTTGTCGAAAGTGCGGAGCCGAAATTTTTGCCGACGCACCGGAAGGTCTTTGTACGGCTTGCTTGTTTGAGACAGGCCTTAATCTTCTCGCGCACGAATCTGTAGCCGGTGCCGTCGACCCCGGCCGCCATGATCGCGAGCGAGCGCCAGATAAAAAGAAAACCTCGCGATCGGCAAACACGTTCGCGGACTTTGGCGACTATGAATTACTGGAGGTAATTGGTCGCGGCGGCCAGGGCGTTGTCTATCGCGCGCGGCAGAAAAGTCTCAGCCGCATTGTCGCTCTCAAAGTGATCGGATTGGGGCATTGGGCCACAGAAACGCATCTGAAGCGGTTTCGTCGGGAGGCGGAAGCGGCGGCGAGTCTGGATCATTCCGGTATTGTTCCTATATACGAAGTCGGCGAGCGCAATGGCTCATGCTATTACAGCATGAAACTGGTCGAAGGCGGCCAGCTTGACGAAGTGGTCAAGCGTGAGCCAATGCCGATCCGACAGGCGGTCGAACTAATCGCGAAGGTGGCCCGGACGGTTCATTACGCGCACGAGCACAGCATTCTTCATCGTGATATCAAACCAGGAAACATTCTGCTCGATCAAAAAGGTGAGCCGCATCTGACTGACTTTGGACTGGCGCGACTGATCGAGACGGAGAGCACGGTCACACGTACCTTGGAGGTGCTTGGCACCCCGAGTTACATGGCGCCAGAACAGGCTGTCGGAAACAACGACGCTCTCAGCAGCGTAACCGATGTCTATGGGCTCGGCGCAGTGCTTTACCAACTGCTAACAGGCCATCCTCCGTTTGCTGGCGGTACAACATACGAAACTATCAAGTTGCTACTTGATACTGAGCCGCGACAACCGCGGTCGTGGAATTCGAAAATAGATCGCGATCTCTCAACAATTTGTCTCAAGTGCCTTGAAAAAGATCCCAAACGTCGCTATCCGTCCGCGCTGGTGCTAGCCGAAGATTTGGAGCGGTGGCTAAAGCATGAGCCGATTCTGGCCCGTCACACCGGAATTCTCATCCGCAGCAAAAAATGGGCGCGACGCAATCCAACCAGTGCACTGTTGGCCGCCTCGCTGGTCGCTCTCGCGGCAGCCTCCGGATGGATCATTTCGAAAAGTGATTTCGCGAAGCATCCAATAACAACGGGAATAGCGGTGCTGCCATTCGAAAATCTAAGTGATGAGAAGGAGCACGCATTCTTTGCCGACGGCGTGCAGGACGATATTCTGACCAAGCTGGCGAAAATCGCTGACCTGAAGGTGATCAGCCGCAGCAGCGTGATGCAATATCGCGGCAAACAAGATGTGCGGCAGATCGGCAATGCGTTGCGTGTGTCGCACGTGCTGGAAGGAACTGTGCGGCGTTCTGGCGGCAAGCTACATGTGAATGCGCAGTTGGTGGATACTCGTACGGACGGGGACATCTGGGCGGACGAATACGACCGGGATTTGAATGATGTGTTCGCGATCGAAACGGAAGTAGCGCAGTCAATCGCAAATCGGCTTAGAGCCAAAGTTTCAGCTCGCGAACTAGCCGCCATACAAGAACGACCGACCACGGATCTTGTTGCTTACGATTTTTATGTCCGCGCCGTCCCAGCGATTGAGGTTGCCGATAGTGATACTAAGCCGAAGGAGATTTTCCAAACGGTGGATTTGCTTAATCAGGCCATTGCTCGCGACCCCAACTTCCTTCTCGCCTATTACTGGTTAGCTAAGGCGCACGACTGGCTCTACTTGGAGCACGATCGAACATCCGCTCGTTTGGCTCTAGCGAAGGGCGCCATTGATTCGGCTTTCCGCTTGAATCCCAATTCGGGCGAAGCGCATCTGGCTCTGGCATTACATCTTTATTGGGGATACTTCGATTACGCTCGCGCCCGCGCCGAGCTTGCTATTGCCCGACGCAGTTTGCCTAACAACCCACAAGTCTACGAAGTGAGTGCGTGGATCGATCGCCGGCAGGGTCGCTGGTCTGACGCTGTGCGCGATATGGAGCGTGCCAGTGAACTGGATCCTCGAAACTTTTTTTTGGCGTTGAATGTCGCAGGGTTTTATTTCGAATCGCGCGCTTATCAACAAACCAGTAAAGCTTTGGATCGTGCGCTCGCCCTCAAGCCGAACGACATCGATGCAAGGATAGACCGCGGCGGTGGGCTCGAAATGCATTGGCGAGCCGATACGCGGCGTTGGCATGCCACCATTGAGAAGATCCTGGCGGATGAACCCGCATCCGCTGAGGCTAAAGCTATTAAGATGCAACGCTTTCAATTGGCTTTGTACGAGCGCGATTTTATCGCTGCCGATCGTATCGTGGCGGCAGCCCCGCAAGAGCAACAATGGCTTGACGGTTTTAGCCGTGATTTCTGGATGGGCTTAGTCGCTCGCGCAAAGGGAGACGTGGTTGCTGCCCAGGCCGCCTTTACGGCCGCGCGTGCAGAGCAAGAGGAAAAAGTCCGCGTTGCTCCACCTGATGACGCAGACGTGCTTTCTGCGCTCGGGGTCATTGACGCAGCACTCGGTCGAAAAGAAGACGCGCTGCGTGAAGGCCGGCGGGCGGCCGAACTTATACCTCTTGCAAAAGACTCGACGGACGGTCCGACGTTTGCATTCAACCTAGCATGGATCTACGCGTGGACTGGCGAGCGCGACCTGGCCATTGAGCAACTCGAAATAGTTGCGAAAATCCCAGCCGGCCCAAGCTATGGCATGCTGCGTCTGAATCCGGTGTGGGATTCTCTCCGCGGCGATCCGCGTTTCGAAAAAATCGTCGCCTCACTCGCGCCGAAATCTAACTAACCACGGATCATGCGGATAACACACATACAGACGTGATTCAGAAAAAGGATTGGTAGCAGGACACGACCGCCGAGCGCGTCGAATCGAGCGCCCAACTACAGGGCGTCTGTGTCAGAGGCCAGCCTAGGATCCACCCGTTGCATCCGTGCAACCCGCGGTTCTTAAATCTTCCTCAAGTTTCCGCGTAACAGGCAGCCAGATTTCGCGCAGTACACCAATGAACGGCCGGATTGTACTTCTCAAGACGAGAACCCAAAGAAGGCCAAAACAATCAAAAAAGGAAAATTAAAATGAAAAGATTAAACATTACATTCGGCACCATTCTGCTGGTGCTTGGCTGCTTTGCGTTTTCGCCGGCGGCGAAAGCAGATCCACCAATCGCAGGTTTATGGCATGAGTATTATACCAGTGATTTCGGTCCGCCATTTGAAACCTACGCGCAATGGCACAGTGACGGACTGGAAATTGAAACCCCCAATTTTCTAAATGGGGTATGTATGGGGACTTGGAAACATACAACAGGCAGGACTGTGAAACTCTTCCATGTTGGTTGGACCCCCGGTGGTATCCCGCCCGCCCCTACCAGCGTACGATTCGAGTTGAGGCATCTAGATACCGTCAGCGTCGACGGCAATACCTTCGACGGCACCTATGATCAGAAGTTCTTCGACGCTGATGGAAACCTCGTCTCCGAAGACATGGGCACGATCCATGCAACGCGTCTTTCCGTGGATCAATTCGCGGGGGACTCAAACGTCACCGCAACTAAATAACTAATCCGCAGGAGAGCCTCTTCGGTTGCCATGAAACGCGCCGGGGAGGCTCTCGGTTTTCGACTAGTGTGCCACTGAGTGTGCTGCCGTAATGAAGTAGTGCATGCGTCTCGCTTGCACGGAGGTTCAAATACGCAAGCCAGAGGCTCGCGCTACCTTAGACGTATAAATCCTGCCGACGATGACCTAACGAGTTTACCCGTCGGCGAACGGATTGCACCAGCTCTTCCGAGACATCGGCGTGAATCAATTCTTCGCGGTCTGGTGATGCGGCTGCGATTACGATTCCGCGAGGATCGATAATCGCGGAGTTGCCGCAGAACCATAGGTCGTTGTCCTTCCCTACGCGGTTCGACGCGATCACGTAGCTTTGATTCTCGATCGCGCGGGCTTGGGCGAGCACACGAAAATGTTCGTCGCGCGGAAACGGCCAGGCTGAAGAAATAAGGAAAGCGCCGACGTTCTGTTCGGTGACGAGTTGCCGGTACATTTCCGGAAATCGGAGGTCGTAACAAATGCTGAAACCAAAGCGCAGATCGCCGATCGCAAAGCTCGCGAACGTATCGCCCGGCGCAAAGCAGGTTTGTTCTTCTACCGGCGCGACCGCATACAAATGAGTCTTGCGATATTTCGTGACGATGTCGCCCCTCGTATCGACCAGGACTTGGGAATTGTAGATTGATGATCCATCGCGTTCGGAGACGCCACTAATGATCGCGATCGAAAGCTGGCTGGCGATCTTGCGAAGACCGGGAACAAATCCACTGTTCCACTTATCGGCGTGCTTCTGGATTATTGACATCGAGTAACCGGTGTCAGTCATCTCTGGGAAAACGATCAGCTCGGCGCTGACGTCTTTGGCCCGCCGAGAAAAGTCGCGGACCTTTGACAAATTCGCTTCCGGATCGCCGAGCGAACACGAAATCTGGGCGACTGCAATTTTCATTGAATTGTCATTCTGAGCGAAGCGAAGAATCTCAGATCAATTTTGCAGCGATCGCCGGAATCGAAGTGGTTTGCGGTGCAGACGACACAGTCTTTACGCCGCAATCGGCCTGCGGTATCCGAAGAACTCTCGCTTCGTAATCATGTGGGCCACTTCAGGTGGAACCATTTGCTCCCATCTGGC
>JBARAJ010000010.1:0-3628 GCA_049791915.1 Candidatus Udaeobacter sp. | reverse complement strand
CGCAACCTTGTATACATTGCGCCGCTTCAGCTCGGCCAAGAAGTTGTCGATCCTCATTGTTGTATCTCGGGGCTTCGCTTCAAACGCTAAGGAATACGTTAGATGCTCGAAGTTTGCATCCTAACTGTTGGTCACTCGTCCTCCCGCGCTCATGCCAGCTGCCCTGGCTGAGTTACCGCCTACCCGCACGTGTTTCACTGTTTTGCGCCAAAGACTTTCTGCACCAGCGTCTGGAAGCGCGGCTTGTTGCGCATGTTATCGTAAATCGGGTCAACCTTTAGATACCAACAGGCGCTCTCCTGATTCTCATAAGCTATTTCCAGCCAATCGAGGGCTTTCTCCTTTTCGACAAGTCCTAGATAGATGTCGGCGAACGCTGTCGAACTGACGTATTGCCGTTTTGCCATGTCTTCGAGTTCGCGCAACATCTGCTCGGCTTTCGGTCGATCTCCGGAAATGGCATAAGCGTAGCCAAGGAGTCCCTGATACCACGCGCCGGCAACCACCGTTTTAGATTTTTGAAATTCTGCGATTGCGCCCGCCGTGTCGCCTTTCCACAGGAGGCAGCAGCCTAACAAATGATGAGCGAGCGTTGCAGCGGGATCCAGCTCCAGCGTCCTTCTGATTTGGACAATGGCATCGTCATATCGACGTGCGTGATACAGAAAGTAAGCCAGGGCTGCTTGAAAGAACGAATTCAGCGGATCGAGTTCGATCGCTTTCTTGTCTTTCGCAATCGCCTCCTCCAATAGGCCAAGCCCGCCCAGAAACCACGCATATATTTCATAGGCCCAGGCCAGATTAGGATTTAGCTCGATGGCGCGGTCGAATTCAACCTGGGCGCTGCGCCAATCAAAAGCGCCGGCGAGTGCGCAAGCGAGGGAAAGATGCGCTTCCGCCAACTGCGGTTCGAGCTGAAGCGCTCTTTGCGCGAACTCCTTCTCTTTAGCCACCGCTTCTTTGCTCGGCATTACTACTCCTCCCATGTAGGCGTAGGTGTCGGCGAGGCCGCAATAGGCCAAGGCGTAGTTGGGATCGAGTTTCAGCGCCTGCTCGTAGTAGCGGATCGAGCTGGTCCAGCCGGCTTCGTTGTATTTGCCAAATTCATAGCGTCCCAGCAAATAGAGACGATGAGCCTCCGGGTTCTCGGTCGGCTTTTTCGCCAAAGCACGCGCCGCCTCGACACCTAACTTGATTTGCAGGGCTTCGACAACGCGCTGCGCCACGTTGCCCTGAAAGGTAAAAATATCTTTTACGTCGCCGTCGTAATCTTCCGACCAGAGATGATAACCGTCGCTCACATTGATTAGCCGAGCGGTCACGCGCAGCTTATCCCCGGCTTTGCGCACGCTTCCTTCCAACGCTGTCCCTACGCGCAGCTGATCGCCGACTTTGCGAAAGATGTCCTCTTCGTTTTTGCCCTTGAACGCGAAACAAGATGTCCGTCCCGGCACGCGCAGCCCTGGTACCCTGGCCAGCGCGTTAATTAGTTCCTCGGTCATCCCGTCGCTTAAATACTCGTCGTGTTTGTCTGCGCTCATGTTGACGAACGGCAGCACCGCAACGGATTTGGCTGGCGCAGCGCCTCTGATGTTTTGGGGCCGCTGCGGGTTACCCAGCTCCTCCGTGTAGAAATTGACCAGCGCAATGATTTCGCCGTGTTTGACCTTGCATTCGCCAATCTCATGCAGGTAAGGCCGCCAGCGGCTGTAATGTTTGAGATCGTCAGCCACGCGACGTGAGAGCAGAATGTGACCGGCATCGCCGCAATCCATCACTCGCTGCGCAATGTTAATGCCCGCACCCGCGATGTTTGCTTTTTCGTTCAAGTCCGTAACTTCATTTACGGGGCCACTGTGAATTCCCATGCGAACACGAAGTTCCGGATGACTCTTTAGCGCTTTGTTGATTTCCAGCGCGCACAGGACTGGCGCTTCCGGACTGTTTCGAAAAACGAGCGCGCCTCCATCGCCCGTCGGTAAACGCAACAGCTTGCCTTCCGCTTCAGCCGCGCGGAATTGCTCAGTGCCGCGCACGACCTTCTTCAACGTCTCCAGTAGCTCGCTCTGTTGGTTAATCAGCAGCTTCGAGTAACCCACGATGTCGATGAACAGCACGTGGCCAATCTCGAATTTCACGTCAGCCGATTGCGAGGATGTTGGATTCAAGGCAGCTTCGCGTACTCCCCTTTCGCTTGTGTTAGAAGGGGAACATCCGCATCGGCATTTTTCCAAAGCGTGAAGAAATCCTGATACGCAGTCTTAGCTTTCACCGTATCGCCGGACAGCGCATAGGCGCGGCCAAGACCGAGATGCGCCAGCGCGCCGATCGGCTCATTTCCCACAATGCTGGCATGATCGAGGATTTTTTGGAATTCGTCTGCGGCGCCTGCGCCGTTCTTCGCCGCGAGATAAGCCTGGCCGCGGAAATAGATAGGATAGAGCGCAAAGGTGAAGTCCTCGTTCGTGTGTCCCAGTTCGTAAGGCGTAGCGGGGGACAGAACCTCGATGGCGGCCTGGGCGTTTCCGCTGTTGAGGGCGAGAGCCGACCGAGCCATCGGCAGATATCGAGTTTGAACAACGGTGTTTTGTGGAAATCGCTTTGTGAGGTCATCGATCGCGCGATTGGCGTTAGCGACATCGCCCGCGAGCGCGAAGGCGACAGCGGAAAATCCTTCGCCATGTTTTCCCTTTATCGTCGCCAGAGCGGATTGGGCATCTTCTTCGGCGAGGTCCATCAGTCCGACTAATCCTTCGCGGACGGAATTATGCCCCTCGTATTCTGCCGCAGTTTCCTTTTCTTGCGCCCGTCGCGCTGAGTCGGCCGCGCGGCGCGTGAGTTCGCGAGCCTTGCCAAACTGGCCGTGATTCGCTGCAGTCTCAGACTCGACGAAAAACATTTGATCCTCCACTCCCGGGATCCCCTGCGTCTCGGTGGCTTGTTTCGCCATGCCGGCGGGATCGTTCTGAAGAAAATCGACAACGTAAAGAATCAGAGGGTACCAGGGAGAATTGAGCTTCTTCGCCCGCGATTGCTCTGCCGCGGCCTTCGCTTGATCGTACCGGCCCAAGTACTGGTCGCAATACATCAAAGCGACATAGTTGTTTGAACTGTCGGGATTGATCTCAAATGCCCGCTTCGCCGCCGCGTCTGCCCTGGCATAATCTCCGCATATGAGATGGATGTACCAAAGCATAATCTGGGCAGCCTCATCGCGCGGATAAGTCTGTGCGATTAGTTCGTAGGAGCGGCGGGCAGCCTCCAGGTTGCCGGTAACGACGATCTCGTAGAATGCCGCGATGCTCAGTTTTTCGTGGTCGCTCGTTCGCTCGCGCAGGTCATAGGCCTTGCGCGCGTTTTCAGCGGCCAGCGTGAGTTCGCCTTGGGGCTGATAGGATCCGGCTAACATCATATAGGCCATGGCGAAATTGGGATCGAGGGCGACCGCGCGTTGGAAGAACGGAATCGCGGCAAGATAATCGTTATCGACATCGGTCGCTTTACTACCCATGGCGTACGCCTGTAGCGCCTCCAGTGATGAAGTCGTGGTGTCTTCCGGCAGCGCAGCGTATTTTTGAACTGACGCCAGCGATTCGCCCAACCGTTTTCGTAACTTCGTTGCCGCCTG
>JBARAJ010000009.1:0-1982 GCA_049791915.1 Candidatus Udaeobacter sp. | reverse complement strand
CCCAATTTTCGAAATAGCCGCGAAAGGATCATGAGCACAATGACAAAGATGATGAAGGGCAAAAGACCGGTAACCGCGCCGCCGCCCTTGCGTTCCGCTACTGTTTTTCCTGATCCTTTGTACTCGCCCCGGATCGCTTTGCAGATCAGATCGATTCCTGTAGTCAGCCCAGCCTCATAATTGCCAGCCCGAAATAGGGGCTTGATGTGACGCTCAGTGATGTCGAAAGCGGTCGCGTCCGGCAACGCGCCTTCCAAGCCGTAGCCGACTTGGATGAACATCTTGTGATCCTGGATGAATACAAAAAGAACCACACCATTGCGCCGCTCCTTTTGGCCCACACCCCATGCCTGTGCCACGCGCTGTGTGTAATCGGCGATATCCGAGTCGCTCTGCATTTTAGAAAAAACCGCGACCACCACCTGGTCGGAAGTTTCTCGCTCGAATTGAGCAAGCTGCTCGTTGAAGCGGGAAGCAGTTTCTTTCGAAACAACACCGGCATAGTCGTTGAAGTAACCGTCGGGCTTCGGCGGAATCACTTCCGCGTCCAAGGAGTGCGAGAAAAGGACAACGTAAAGTCCGACAACAACGGAACGCAGCATTCTGGGGAGCGCACGCGGCTCGCGTGCTGGTTTTGGCGGCTCGCCAAAACAATCTTTTGGGTCTTCAAATTTCACGAAAGCGGGCCGCGTGCGCTCCCCAGAATTCGCACTGCGCTGTTGGTGCGCGACCATTCGCGTACCACTACGGGGTGGTCGCGGGCGCCGGAGCGGGCGAGCTAAAATTGAACTGCACCGGCGGCGGCTTTTCCGCGCCCGGTTGCGCAGCGAAGAACGGTTTGGGCGGAAAACCGAGCATGCCCGCGATCAAATTTGTCGGGAAACTGCGCACCGCCACGTTGTAGTCCTGCACCGTCTTGTTGAAGTTGCCGCGTTCGACGGAGATTCGGTTCTCGGTTCCTTCCAATTGCGCCTGCAGACTGAGGAAGTTCTGGTTCGCTTTTAATTCCGGATAGCGTTCCGAGACCAGAAGCAAACGCGACAGGGCGGTGCCCAACTGCCCCTGCGCAGCTTGAAACTGCTGCAGTTGTGCGGCGTCCGTCGGCGCTTTGTTCGGATCGAGCTGCATTTGGACGCGACCGACACTGGCGCGGGCATTCGTCACTTCGACGAGCGTTGATTTCTCGAAATTGGCCGCCCCCGACACTGTGTTCACGAGATTCGGGATCAAATCGGCACGACGCTGATAGACATTTTGCACCTGCGCCCAGCTTTGATCGACAGCTTGTTGCAAGCGGACGAGACGATTGTAGCTGCCTCCAATTGCAATTGCAGCAACCACGACGACGAAAAGCAGAATGGCGATGAGGACGCCGCAACCGAGCGCGAATTTGTTCATGACAATTACCGATAACCGTGAGCGATCATTTTTCCAAGACCGGAGTGATTTGTGAAGCGACTACCTTCCATTGACCGTCCTGTTTCACAAATGTGTCGGTCCAAACAAATTTTCCGCCAAGAAGATCTTGCTTTCCCTGGTGCGCGTTAATGACGCCCTCGCCGACGACGATTCCAGTGTCGCCATGTAGCCATACCCGAAGATCATCGATTTTGAATTCAGTAAAAACGATGTGGCCGGTCATGCTTTCCAGATCGCCTCGCTTATTCACGATCCTGCCGTCTAGCCTGAAAATCGTGCAATCGTCCGCCTCAATGCGGCGCGTGTATGAACTGTCATCTTTGACGCGCGCTTCCGCCCATTCGTGCTGAATCTTCATGAGCGCCTGCTCCCCCTGCGAATGATCTCCCATGATCTTCTGACCGTTTGCCAAACCACAGAGCAAGTCAATCCTGCCTGTTCATTCCATTCGCCCTAGAATTAGCCGCAGAAACTGCGCGTCCGAAAAATTCCCGCCCGATCCCTGGCGGACAATGACTGCTTTCAACGATGGAATAGTGAATAGGCGCTGGTAATGCGACCCA
>JBARAJ010000008.1:0-2388 GCA_049791915.1 Candidatus Udaeobacter sp. | reverse complement strand
GTAAATTGGCTTGGTCCGAGGATGCGCCGTGAGCCGGCCACGGCGCCGCGGGCGCACCCTGGAGACCGCATTGCTCACGCTGGCGGTCTCGATCTCGCCCTGACGCTTCAACTTTCCGAGCAACTTGTCGACTGGGTGCTTCAGCTCCAGCAGAACGAGATAAGGCTGCAGGCCGAGCCGCAGCAACTGGGGTGGAATGTCGCGTACGTCCTCCGGCAGGAGCGGTTGCCTTTCTGCTTCGTCAAAAGCTATTGTGCGTGCCCATTCCACGCGGACCATGTCAATGACAAGGGAGGTGTGCGGCGCGGCGAGCTCGGGACGTTCGCGCACAAACTGTTCGAGCTGGCTGCCGAGATTACGCAACGTCCACGAACTCGAACCGCAGTGCTCGAGATACGCCACCGCCAGCCTATCGAACTGCGCATCGCCGAGTACCGCACGCAAGCCACGAAAGTCTTCCGCAAAGTTTCCGAGTAGACGCCACCAGTATTGTTGATTGTAAATTTCCAGCCGCTGAAATGAATCAAGCCGATCGTTAGGCTTGATGAACTGTTCCGCGACTTTTGCTGTTGCGCTGCCATCCATCCATTCGCGCTGCATGCCTTCATCGCTTCGAAGCGGACGCATGACGGCGCGCGCCATCAAAGCCTGCAAATCGACTAAGCGACTAGGCGGCGACGGCTTCATGGGGCAGAAAATGAGTAGCTTTCAGTGCCTCGCGATGAACATCACCAAAAGATGGAATGCGATCGTCCCATTCGAGCAGCGTGGCAGTCCGACCTACCCGCGCGATGGCGCGCGCGTAAAGCTTCCAAACCGGATCGAGTACTGGATGATCATGCGTGTCGAGAATATATTTCTCGAACTTGGAATGGCCCGCGAGATGGATCTGCGCCACGCGGTCGGCCGGCACTGCGTCGATATACCTTTGCGGATCGAACCGGTGATTTTTCGATGAGACATAAATGTTATTTACGTCGAGCAGAATTCCGCAGTCCGCGCGCTCGACCACTTCGTTAAGGAATTCCCACTCGCTCATCTTTGACATGTGGAACTCGGCGTAACTGCTCACGTTTTCAACCGCCAGCGGCACTTCAAGAAAATCTCGTACCTCGCGGATATTTGCAGCCGTTGTCTCGACCGCTTCCCATGTGTAAGGCATCGGCAGTAGGTCGTGCGTGTAGCGGCCATCAACGCTGCCCCAACAGAGATGATCGGAAAGCCAAGGCGTGCCGGTGCGTTTGACAAGTCTTTTCAGCTTGCGCAGATGATCGCGATTCGGTCGATCGGCATTGCCGAAGTAGAGCGAGACACCGTGTTGGACGACGCGATATTGTTCGAGGATTTGATCAAGCACATGCAGCGGGCGGCCGGCATCGACCATGTAATTTTCTGAGATGATCTCGAACCAATCGACAACCGGTTTCTTTTCGAGAATATGCTGATAATGCGGGATCCGCAGTCCGATCCCGATGCCGTAATCGGTGAAGGCGTTGAAGCGGGAAGCGGGCATTACGCTGCGGTAGCTTGGCGATTAGCGAATATTGTGCTGCTCCGTACCGGGCCCGAGCTTTACGCACGCTGCGGAGCCCGGCACGCGCAGGTTAATTACTTGTCGCCGTCCTTGTCCTTGTCGGCGGCCGGTTTGCCATTTTTCGTGGCGCAACCGCCCTTGCCTTTGCAGGAGTTTTTCCCCGCGCAACCGTTGTCGCTGTTTTTGCAGCCGCCTTTGCCTTTGCAGGAGTTCTTGCCTTTGCAGTCGTGAGTCTCGCCCTTCTTATCGTCGGCACGGATGCCGAAGCTGGAACTGACGTTCGACTTGCCGGGCTGTCCGACATTTGCAGCGCTCAACGTCGAGAATCGGCTGCCAGCGATAATGCCGGCAATCGCCGCGCCCGCGAGGAGAGCTTTGGTTTTGTAGCGTGTCATATTTTTCTTTCTATTTTTGGTTTTGTATTACTCCGCCGCGCTTCGAGAGGAATTCTGGAAAACCGACGGAGCATGCGAGTAAGACTGCGGACGAGGGACTTTATTCCCGCCTCGGTGGACTAACGTTGCCCCACGGACTTATACGTAATCTCTGGATCATCTCGCTGAGACCGCTTGGCATAAGTTATGGTCCCATCACTGGTACGACTGAGATGCTTGGCGATGAACGCATCGAGCGAGATTTTCCCAGGCCCAAAGACGAACACGATCGTGACAGCGAAAAGAAAGAGAAACTCGTCCGCTGTAACGAATTTATCTGGGTCGCTAAAAATTACCCGGACACGATCGAGGTCAGCGGTGCAATACGCGACGGTAAGCAGGATGAATAACGGCAATGAGATCAGCCGCGACGCCAGTCCAACTAACAAGAGCAAGCCGCCAAAGCACTCTGTGCAGGCT
>JBARAJ010000007.1:0-6567 GCA_049791915.1 Candidatus Udaeobacter sp. | reverse complement strand
GAGTCGTGCCAGCTCTGAAATGTGCGCAGGACAGTCAGCCAGATATTCAATTTGCATCGGCCTTGGGTCTAACGAGACAGAGATAAGCCACGGCAGGGTGTCGTGACAAACACGCTGGAGTTGTTTCACAATGGGGCCGTTGACTTCATCGATTGGTTAGGGTGTTGCTGTAAGTCTAGTCGTACCCGTTGGGGTCTGCACTTCAAAGGAGCCGATGTCGATACGACCATTGACAACGCGCTGAAAGCCTGGCCCACGCTGGTCGTAAAAAGGCGGCGGAGTAAAGCCCGGGTCCCCTGCATCAATTGCCGGGCTGCCAGCAAGCAACGCATGGGTCAAAGTCGGACCACCGTTGTTCCGTAACGGACCGAGCAACGGATCGGTATTTACTTGATCTCCAGGCTCGGTCAGAAAACCGGAGCCGTCATCGCTGCTAAGGTTGTAGCCGAGTGATGTCACGGCGCCTTCGTCGTTGTCGATATTTGGTCCTGATTCGCCGGCGTTAAGAATGGTGTTCGCCAGACTAACAACCGGATGCGTGCCGAATGCACCTTCGTTCATAATGCCACCTCCGGCGAAAGGGCTCGAATTTCCGCTGAAAGTGGTGTCCATGATGTACAGATTAACGGTGGCGTTGGAATTGGGGGGGAAGCCACCAAAGTTCTCAACGCCACCACCACCGTTGCCGGCGAAGTTCCCGCTTAGCGTGCTATTGGAAATATACACATTTGCGCTGCCAGTCTGAGCCAAGTTTGAAATGCCACCACCACCATTGCCGGCAGAGTTCCCGCTTAGAGTGCTGCCAGAGATATACACATTTGCGCTCCCAGTCTGAGCCAAGTTTGAGATGCCACCACCAGCGTTGACGGCTGAATTCTCGCTCAGAATGCTCTCGATTATTTCCAATACAGCATAACCACCTTGGTTGGCAGTGTTAGATGCGACGCCGCCATTGACGGCCGCGGAGTTACCAGTGACCACACAATTATTGAGTATCGAATTCGCCTGATCGTTGGCGATGCCCGCGCCATCGTTGGCCGAATTGCCACTGAGAGTGGTTGTTTGGACATTCAGGTTCCCGACGCCAGACTCGCCATTATTGTAAATGGCACCACCATCAAGCGAGGCAGAGTTATTATTGAAGATGGTGTTGTTTATCACGGCGTTGGCGACTCCGTTTGAACCATCGTTGTAGACGCCGCCTCCGTTAATGGCCACGTTGCCGCTGATTGCACAATCGTTAATCGTCAACGCGGCGTGGTCGTTGTAGATGCCGCCACCATTGGGGGAAATACAGCAGGTATTGCCGTTCATGATAGTCATTCCGGAAATGAAGACCGACTTGCCTGTACCGATGTGAAACACGCGAGCCGTCGCGCCGCCGTCCACAGCTAGCGTGTCAGCACCAGGACCTGATATGGAAATAATCTTGTCGACAAGCAACTCCCCGCTCGTGAGGCCAATAGTGCCAGTAATTGAGAATATGATTGTGTACCCGTCACCCGCATCGGCCAAGGCCTGGCGCAATGAGCCTGGGCCGTTGTCATTGGTATTAGTCACGACGATAGTGAAAGGGCGATTGGCTGGTGTTGGGCGGGGGCGTGGCGTGGGTTGCGGTCTTTGTACGGACTTGGTTGGCTCCGGATCGGCGGCTTTGCCGACCATGATCGCTTTCCGAAATGGTTCGTAGTTTTCATTCGCCTGTTTCATCAGCGATTGTAGCTCTCTCGTTGCGGCTGTAGCCGCAGCTAGCGACCACAAGGTTAACGATCCTGCGATCAATACGCGGCGTGTCATAGGCCTAACCAGATATGGATGGAATTCTTCTCTGTAATGCCTTTTAGCGGGAAGTGCGACCGGCTGCGAGTGAAAATTCACCACTCTTTGAAATCTCCCGCGTGCTCGTGCGCCTCGATCAGTGTGCCAGTCGCATCGTAAACGCGAAGCTATCTTCCGCGTAACCTCGCGCCGCCCTTTACGCATTACCTCAGTGAACGGCCAGAAATGAGTTCTCGAGACGAGAGTTCACGGAAGGCCAAAACAACGAAAAGGGAAAATAAAATGAAAGAGAAAAAAGCGAGGAAAACTCTCCAACTCCGTGACCTGACGCCCACGAAAGACGTCAGAGGCGGCAACCGCCGCCACCGCGGTGGCGGCCACGCCTTTGGGTTGAACCAGCAAGAGGACCGGAGGCAGGCCCGACGCAATGTCAACGGCACTTTCATGCTGCCTGTATAAGGAATAACCGTTAGAAAGTCGCACCGTGGTTCGATCCCGTGGTGCGACGTGCGGGCGAGTAAAAAGCCTACTACTCCTTGAAATCGCCCTTGTGGTCGTGCGTTTCGATCACGTTCCCGGTCGCATCGTAAACGCGAATCACGGCATCGTGAGAGCGGCTGATTGCTGTGCGTATCCGATTGCGTATATCGTGGCGTTCGGTCCGTCATACCACAGCCGACCGAACGGCAACGCATCGGAGATTAAATCGACGCCGCGTTTATCTTTGCGCGGTCGGACTTCGTAAACGTGTTGTGAGCTAGTCATCACGGCGGCTCGCGGTTCGCTCCATCGCATGGTTAGGCGTTGACGCAAATTCGCCAGAGAGCGTGGAGCATGGATTGCTGCATACGCGGCGGAAGTCTACCAAGCAAAAGCAGATGCGAAAGAAACCATGCAGCGATGGCCGCACCTGCAATCGCGAGCCACAAGGGACGCTCGCCTCGCATCCAGCCGCAGAAGCCAAGCCCGAGAGCTGCAACGAACGCGACAACCTGCGACACGAGAATGATCGTGACGCAGAGATATGGATCGTGGGGGGATGACGAAAGTGTTCGTACAGAAGTATGCCTGCGACGATGATGAGCGCGGGACCGATCACCGCAGACGCGGAGAAAACCGGCTTAGGTCTCGGCTGCCCTGTGGTAGTACTCATGAACGCGTTCTAACGCCCAACGAAACAGAGATAAGCCACGGCAGGGCGTCGTGGCAAACACGCTGAACTCATTTCGCAGTGGGGCCGTTGGCTTCCTCGTTTGGTTAGATCGTTCGTGGCTTCACTTAAAAGCCTTCGGGCTGCTGAGTACCCGCTGGAACGATGATGGAAATCTCGCCGCTGCGGTCAATCTTGGCGAATGCTCGCATCACCATCCCTTGATGCTGGAAGATGGGATACGGCGGAGAGAGCGAGCGCGGCGAGTAAACCCATGCGTGATGTGAACTGCGAATCAGAACGCGCTCACCCGCTTGATACGCCAGCGGGATGTCTGCCGCTGAGTGCGCAGGAATCGTGATGACAGGCCGAAACTGCGCTCTCGTGAGCGTGAAGGTTTCGTCTGTTGTGTTGTAGAGGTTGAGAAACACGCCGGGTGTACGTGCAGATGGCAGCATTGATAGCGCGATGATCGGGCGCTTTCACGACCTAACGAGACAGAGATAAGCCACGGCAGAGTGTCGTGGCAAGCAAACCGACCATCATTTGACCGTGTGCAACTGCATCGGACGAGGAGGCGGAGCCGGGCGAGGCCGCGGGGTCGGTGAACATCTCCCTGTGCACGGCGTAGGGGTGGGTGTTGCCCCAGCAAATTGGGTGACAAATACCCGCTCCTCCGTGCCAAGCGACCCCACCGAAATAAGGTTTTCATCAAACATCCCCGGTGGCTGCACATAGCAACCAACTAGTAGGGTGTGTGATTGCGTGAGGAAGAGATCGTTCCCATAATTGAAATACACGTAATTTTCCAACTCTCCAGTCGAGGCATTAATCCGCATAAGCGGAGAATCAAAACCGGTATATCCCAACTCTGTAGCAAAAAGCTTATCTACCGCCGAGTCGTACTCTATGCCCTGAACATTTGCCCAGTCGGCACCAATCAATGGGATGCTCCTCGCGATTGCTCCGGTATTTGTGATTTCATCTACTCCATATCCCCACGCGACGAAGAGATGGCCATTTGGCAGAGTTTTCACGTCAATAATTGAGTTGTTGCTGTAAATCGATACTCCCGAGTTTGGGTTACCAAACGTAAAGCGGATTAAATCGCTACCGCCAGCTACGTAGATATATTGCTGATCGAACGCGATTTTGCCGTAACCGGAGTCTCCACATAGATAGATACCGCCCATCGTGTAAGTCGCCTGAACATTCCCCAAACTGTCTAGCACCAAGATGTTAAAACCTGATTGTGCGCAATGCACTTTAACGGCGTAAAGAAATCCATCCGCCCCGAATGCAATCCCACGCAGCTCGTCGCCTGGAACTAATGATTGAGGAGTAATCGAGGACAGGAACGTTCCCGTTTCACTGTACTCGTAAATGTCGGCGGATCCCGACCCGTTGGACGCGCTGTAGAGGTGCTCTGGAGTAAATGTCAAACCCGCATTCGCGGCTAGGGTCCATATTAGAGGAAAGGCGAGCAGAACGGCGCGAATTAGCCCCCGAATCTTTGCGATTCGTCTGACCCACCTGCTTACCTGGGAAGGGTCCGATAAAAGCGAAGTCATTGGAAGAATTGTGCCGAATCGTTCGGCATTTAGGAAGCGGAATCCTTTCGATCTTAATAGCCGCCCGGTCATATCACTTTTGTCGTTGCTGTGTGGAGAGCAAAAGGGGCAGAATCCGCCGCGTGAAGCGCTGGGAAATCATCGCTGACAATCTCAGCAAAGCCGGATGGAATTGGGGCTGCGTATCAGCGATTGATTCCAACGCGCAAACAATCTGGATTGCTGATGTGCATCGAGGCGACGGAAAGCGTTTCGTGGTGCGTGCGGATGAAAAGCCGACGGCTTTTGCGGAACTCGAATCAGTGATTCGTGGTTGCGGCTAATTATCTCGACAAGCTGGCGGGAATTTGCCCGACATCCGGGCAATCCGGCGGTTCCCGGAGTAAAAAATTTCACTTTTTTGAAACGCTCCGGATTTTTTTCCTTTGTAAGGGGTATGAATCCACCAAAAAAGCAAAATATGACAACTCTACGCTTAATAAAATCAATCGGCAGGTCGCCTTCGCGGTGCGGCGTTCTTCTCATCGTACTTGCCCTGGCATCGTTTGCGCTGTCGCCGATGGCGCAAGCACAAAGCAACACGTCCACCGGTATTCAAGCGCTCTTTAGCAACACCACCGGGCGCTTCAACACGGCCGACGGTTTTGATGCACTCTTTGGCAACACCACCGGCGGCGCCAACACGGCCACTGGTGGTGCTGCGCTCTTAAACAACACAAACGGCACTCAAAACACGGCCACCGGTGGTTTTGCGCTCCAAAACAACACCACCGGCAGCTCCAACACGGCCGACGGTTTTCAAGCGCTCAATAGCAACGCCACCGGCGAATACAACATCGGATTGGGGTTTGATGCCGGCCAAAACCTCACGACAGGTGATAGCAATATTGACATTGGTAATTACGATCCCTTCACCGCTACTTCCACCGATGTCGCGGGCGAGGCGAATACCATCCGGATCGGCAACCCAAACGTTCACACCGCCATACTTATCGCCGGGATTAGTGGGGTTACAGTCTCCGGCGCACCTGTAGTGGTCGCCAGTGATGGACATTTGGGCACAGCTGACATCAGCACTCTACAAGGCCCTCCTGGTCCACAGGGTTCTCCTGGGCCCCAAGGCCCTCAAGGTGCTCAAGGTCCTCAAGGCAACGCCGGTGCCACAGGCCCCGCCGGTCCTATCGGGAATACTGGTCCCCAAGGTCAGGTTGGAGCTACGGGCCCTCAAGGTATTCCTGGGCCGATCACTACTGGGTCAGTAGTCATGCTATTGGTGGTAGACGGTCAAGCCCCGCCTCCGCCGACTGGCTATACCTTTGAAGGTTATACGTTGCTAGCGTCAAAGCCAAACGGTGGCGGGCAAACGACCAGCTACGCTGTATACGCAAAGAATTAAATACGCGACACATCCCTAGAGCTGCGCCTGCCCAATCACGCTCGCGCCATCCGGCGAGAGCGTAAACGAAAGCAGCAGCATTTCACAATCAGCGGTCACACTTCACCGCGTGGCGGCTTTTTGTTCCACGCGCCTACGGTTCTTTGAAATCGCCCTTGTGCTCGTGCGTTTCGATCACGTTGCCAGCTTCATCGTAAACGCGAATGACAGCATCATGTGAGCGGTTGCGATGCTACAGCGGGTGGTTAGACTTTTCAGTGGATCCAGCGCCACACCACGACGCCATCGTTGCGCAGGCCCATTTGATAGCGCGCATGGTGATAACCGGATCCATTTAAGCTGCCGTGGTGAGCCGGCAACCACACGATACCATTCGCATGATCGACCTGCGCCCACGCAGCAGTGGAAATCAGTAAACCAACAATGAATGCTACGATTGTTTTCATGAGGCAGTTTGCCGAAAAACACTGCAAGTTAGCAAGCTTGCTCGGGGACTAGGGCTGAACGGTCAATTTTCATCACCGGATGAATTTCCCACACAGCTTAGTCCGGCATGTATTTGCGACGGTTGCCTTGATCTTTCGGTGCGTGGCCTACGTCCCAGAACGCTTTCCCAATAACTGTAATGATAGGAGATTGACCGAAGGTCAGCTTCTTCGCAGTGCCAGTGT
>JBARAJ010000006.1:0-17871 GCA_049791915.1 Candidatus Udaeobacter sp. | reverse complement strand
CTGGATTCGCGTCGAAAACGTATTTGCCGGTCAGATTCGGCAACAGAGCTTCATCAGTGAACCGGCCGTGATCATCGACTGGCGATAAGATCGGCAGTTTGTGTTCGATTCCCAAAACGTAATCGTCCGCACCATGACCGGGTGCGATGTGTACGGCGCCAGTTCCAGAGTCCATTGTCACAAAACCGGCCGTGAAAACCGGGACTTCGCGGTCCAGAAATGGATGACGCGTCTTGACTCCTTCAAGATTGGCTCCGAGAAATGAGGCGAGCGGTTTTCCGACTGGCTCAAATCCTGTGGCTGCAGAAAATCGTGGAAGAAGTTTCTCAGCGAGAACTAACGTTTCAGAAGTGCCATCTCGCGAAAATTCCTGCACGACATAGCTCTCTTTTGCATCCACAGCGATGGCGAGATTGGCGGGCAACGTCCAGGGAGTCGTGGTCCAGATGGCGATGCTCGTTCCATTGGGGAATCTGTCAGTTTCCCCTACAGCCGCGGTCGGTCGAGTCGTACCGATGATCGGAAATTTCACGTAAACGGCGGTGTCATCGCGGTCTTGATATTCCACTTCGGCTTCGGCGAGAGCGGTCTGCGCGCCGGTGCTCCAGAAGACAGGCTTCTGCGCCTCGTACACCAGGCCTTCCTCAACGAAAACCGCGAACGCACGCAAAATTTCCGCTTCGTATTTGGGATCCATCGTCAGATACGGATGTTCCCAGTCGCCGAATACGCCGAGCCGCTTGAATTGATCGCGCTGGATGTCGATGAATTTTCGCGCAAACGCTTCGCATCTGTTGCGGACCTCCAGCGGAGAGAGCTCGCGCGATTCCTTTACCACTTTGTATTCGATAGGAAGGCCATGGCAGTCCCAACCAGGGACGTACGGCGCGCGTTTGCCGAGCATCGTCTGAGATTTCACCACAAAATCCTTGAGGATTTTGTTGAGCGCGGTGCCCATGTGAACGTCACCGTTGGCAAACGGCGGGCCATCATGGAGAACAAAGAGTTCTCGGCCTTGCCTCGATTTCTGAATTTCCTGGTAAAGGCGCGTCTCCTCCCATGTCCTGAGCATTTCCGGTTCGCGTACGGCAAGGTTCGCCTTCATCGGAAAATCCGTACGCGGCAGGTTCAATGTGTCTTTGTAATTCTGGCTCATGGCGAGCGGGCGACGCTAACATCCGTCAACCTGCGAAGCAACGCGGTGACAGGTACGATTTCGACGCCGTGAGAAGCGCGATTAGTTCAAACTGAGAACGCGTCGGCAACGAGACGAGCCTGCTCTCGTTTGTGGCGAGCGAGGGCGCCCACGGCCGGGCTGGCACTGGCTTCGCGACCTGCGTAGGCGATTTCCGTGCAGAAAAGCGTTCGCAATCGCGGTTCGATGAAAGTCCAGGCGCCCATGTTTTGCGGTTCTTCCTGGCACCAGACGAGCTTCGCGCCTTTTGGAAACGGCTTGAGCATTTCGCGGAGCCTTTTCTCAGCGAGTGGATAAAGTTGCTCGATGCGAATGAGGGCTGCGTCGTCGATTTCACGTTCACTGCGATATTTCAAGAGATCGTAATAGATTTTGCCGGAGCAAAAGATGATTCGCTTCACGTTGTCGACCGGA
Source organism: Candidatus Udaeobacter sp. (assembly GCA_049791915.1). Classification (GTDB taxonomy): domain Bacteria; phylum Verrucomicrobiota; class Verrucomicrobiia; order Chthoniobacterales; family UBA10450; genus Udaeobacter. The sequence continues at coordinate 16,262 of JBARAJ010000006.1, read as the reverse complement.
CCAGCTTCAGGTGAGCCGAGCACTTCTTCGAACCGGCCATGGATGAATTCTTCAGCTGGCGATGACGCATACTTGGCGCGTAACAGACTCTTCGGCGTAGCGATAATGAGCGGCTTGATGAAATCGCGCTTCATCTGGCGGCGGAGCACATGAAAATACTGGGCAGCGGTCGTAAGATTACAGACCTGGATGTTGTCGTCCGCACACTCCTGGAGGAAGCGCTCGATGCGAGCACTCGAATGTTCCGGGCCCTGCCCTTCGTACCCGTGCGGGAGCAATAGCACAATCCCACTGGGTTGTTGCCATTTCGATTCTGCTGACACGATGAACTGATCAATGATTGTTTGCGCGGCATTGACGAAATCCCCGAATTGCGCCTCCCAAAGGCCAAGCATTTTTGGATACTCAAGTGAGTAACCGTAATCGAATCCGAGCACGGCGGCCTCAGACAGCGGACTGTTGTAAATGCAGATGCGCGCTTGTTTTTCAGCCAGGTGCATCAACGGCACATACGACTTGCCCGTCTTGGCGTCGTAAAGCACGGAGTGCCGCGTGCTGAACGTGCCGCGCGAACTGTCCTGACCCGATAATCGAACCGGAATTCCCTCAAGAAGGAGCGACCCAAATGCGAGCGCTTCGGCGTAATGCCATTCGTACGGCCCGCCGTCCTCGAAGACTTTGCGCTGATGGTCGATCACGATGCGTTGGATTTTTGGTTGGACCTCGAAACCGTCCGGGACGTGCGTCATACCTTCGACAATCGTTTTCAGCGTTTTCTCGCTGATAGCAGTCGGCTCGGACTCGCTCGTGTATTCAGGTTGAAAGATCGCCGTTGATTCTCTGAATTTGGCTTTCTGGTTCGCTCTGCGTTTTTCGATCGCGTTCACTTCATCCCGTGTCATTTCCAGTCGCAGGGCGAACTCGGTCTCGAGCGAAGCAGCGTCGTCTTCGCTCAGCGTTCCGGCATCGAGCAACTCGCGTTTATAAAGCTGCGTGACAGACGGCCGTTTCTCGATCTTTGCGTAGAGATCGGGCTGCGTGAACGATGGTTCGTCGCCTTCGTTGTGGCCATAGCGGCGATAGGAATACAAGTCGATCACTACGTCTCGCCCGAATTGCTGGCGGAAATCGAACGCTAAATCGCTGACAAATTTCACCGCGAGCGGGTCATCGCCGTTCACATGAAAAATCGGTGCCTCGATCATTTTGGCGATATCCGTGGCGTAACGAGATGATCGCGCATCTTTTGGAAGCGTAGTGAAACCGATTTGATTGTTCACCACGACGTGAATAGTGCCGCCCGTACTGTAACCGTGTAACTGCGACAAATTCAGCGTCTCGGCCACGATTCCTTGTGCGATGAATGCCGCATCGCCGTGGACAAGCAACGGCAAGACCTTTTTACGGTGCTCGGTATCGCCGCGAATTCGTTGGCGGGCGCGCGCTTTCCCTTCGACGACTGGATCGCCAGCTTCCAAATGGCTCGGGTTCGACGAAAGTCGGATCTCGACCTCGGTGCCCGAAGCGAGCCTGCGCACGGCCTGATAACCGAGATGATATTTCACGTCGCCATCGCCAGCGACCAAATCGGGAATGTAATTCTCGCTAAACTCGGTGAAGATAACTTTGAGCGATTTGCGCAAAAAATTCGCTAGCACGTTGAGCCGTCCGCGATGCGCCATGCCCATGCAAATCTCCTCGACGCCGCCGTCCGGACAATTGTGCAGGATTGTCTCCAGAGCGACCATCAGCGTTTCCGCTCCCTGCAGCGAAAAGCGTTTTTGTCCGACGTAGCGGGTATGCAGAAAAATCTCGAACGATTCGGCTTCGAGCAGCGCCCGCAACAGCGCGACCTGGACCGCACGAGGCGTTGAATGTTTGTGCGGACGTGTTTCCAGTCGCCGCCGGATCCATTCGCGGATGTGCGGATCCTGAATATGCATGAACTCCGATCCGATCGAGTCGGCATAAATTCGGTCGAGTCCCGCGACCATGTCGCGCAACGTCATCGGCCGCGCGTCGAGAAAGAACTTCGATGAAACGCGGAGATCGAGGTCGGATTCGGTGAACCCAAACTCGCTTAGACGCAGCAACGGATTTGTCGGCCGCGTCTCTGCCAGTGGATCTATGCGCGCGATCGTGTGACCCAGCGAGCAATAAGCGTAAACCAACCCATCGACGCGCGTCTGCAATGCTGCTTCGCGAGCCTCGACCCCGGCTTCGGCCGCCCCGTTGCGCTCGGGAAGATTCCCCAGTTCGAATCCTTCAAAAAAGGCAGACCATCCTGAATCGACAGAGTCAGGGTTCTCCTGCCAAAGGCGATACTTGTCCTCGATCAGATGAAGATTTGCGCGAGCGTCAATTGAAGTGCGCATAGTGAGTCAATCTCGGATGATTACGCATGGCGGCAAGTTGACAGTCTGAAGGCCGCCTCGTTACTTGCTGCGCGTATGCGTCTGAAAAATCGTGCTGTTTGTGCGGTCGCGGCGTTCCTGATGGTCGCGGCTTCAACGCCGTGTTTTGCACAGGCCGATCCGGCTTCGGAACCAGCTGTTTTGGCTGTGGCGAAGGTTTTGCCTGCGGTAGTGAATATCAATAGCGAGCGAGTCGTTAAGCGCACCGTGCGCGACCCATTCGACGATGTTTACGCCCAATTCTTCGGCTACAATCGGTTTCGTCCACGCGAAGTCCGTCAGACGCTGCAAAGTCTGGGGTCCGGTTTCATAATAGATCCGGCAGGTTACATCGTGACGAACCAGCACGTGGTAGAGCGTGCTGCTGATTTGAAGATTCACGTAACCGCTCACGACGGGAAAACCTACCGCGCGCATTACATTACTGGCGATGACAAGACCGATCTGGCATTCATCAAAATCGACGCGCAAACCGATTTCCCGTTCATCAATCTCGACGATATTTCTCCGAACTTACTCGGTCAGAGTGTGATGGTAGTGGGCAATGCTGTTGGATACGGCAGCTCTATCAGCCGCGGCGTACTGAGCGCAGTCAAACGGAGCATCACCGTTGATGAAACCGAGTATAAGGATTTGGTGCAGACGGATGCCGCAATCAATCCAGGCAACAGCGGGGGACCGGTGGTCGATCTCTCCGGCCGATTGGTAGGTATTGCGTCCGCGAAAATGGCGTTTACGCCACAAGGCGTTCCCACCCAGGGAATGGGCTTCGCCATTCCGGCCGATGTTGTGCGTGACAGCGTCAATCGCTTCAAGCAAGCCCCGGCGATGAAGCAGGGCAAACTTAAAGGCTCGCCCGCAGCTGCCGAACCCGGCAGTGCCCGCGTTGAGAAATTATTCGGAATGCAGCTGCAAGAGTTGACTTCGGAATTGAGCGATGCGCTCAATTATCTGCGAGGTCGTGGCGTCTTGATTACGGCGGTGGAACCCGACAGCCCGGCAGACGACGCCGGGGTTAAACGCGGAATGGTCCTCTATCGCGTTGACAAATCGACGGTCTCTTCCGTAAGACAGGTCGACGACGCGCTGCGAGCGGCCGAAAGTGGCGCAAACGTGGAATTTACGATCGGCATAATCCGTGCGCGTGGAGAGAATCATGAGCTCGCCACCCTGACTCTCAAAGCGCGGTAAAAAAATTGGCAACGCAATCGCGGTTCGGTTGTCTCATCGAAGTGTCGCAAAATGATTAAGGTTGAGAATTTGACGAAAAGGTACGCCGGACAGACCGCCATCCAGGATTTGAATTTCGAGGTTAGCCCGGGCGAAATCATGGGATTTCTTGGGCCGAATGGCGCCGGTAAAACCACGACCATGCGCATCCTGGCGGGGTTTATGCCGCCGACTTCCGGTCGCGCGAGTATCGCCGGATTCGACGTTTTTGGACAATCGCTTCAGGCGCGTGCGCACCTCGGCTACATGCCCGAAAATGTTCCACTCTACAGCGATATGCGTGTGACGGAGTACCTGAATTATCGCGCAGCGCTCAAGGGTGTGCCGCACCGCCGCACTGGAGAGCGTGTTGGCGATGTGAAGGAACTTTGCGGTGTTAAAGACGTTGAACGAAAATTGATCGGCACTTTATCCAAAGGATACCGCCAGCGCGTCGGTCTTGCCGACGCTCTGCTAGCGGAGCCCGACCTACTCATTCTCGACGAGCCCACGATTGGTCTCGACCCAAATCAAATCCGGCAGGTGCGGGAGTTGATTAAGAATCTGGGCAGGCAGCACACGATTTTGCTTTCCACCCATATCTTGCCCGAGGTGGAAATGACATGCAGCCGGGTAATCATTATTCACAAGGGGAGAATCGAAGCGTGCGATACGCCGGAGAACTTGTTGGGGAAAATCAGACAAGCCGGCGGCGTAGAGCTTGAAGCGAAGGTCGGACATGACAACGGCGAGGAGCAATTAAAGAAGATTCCGGGCGTTCGAGACGTGGTGACGGACGGTGAAGCCGATTGGAAGAAATTCTCGTTGCGAGTCGAATCGGGTGCGGACGTACGCGAAGAGGTTTTCCGTCTCGCCGTTGAACGTCAGTGGGCCGTGCGCGAACTCACTCAGCGCCGCGGAACGCTCGAGGACGTTTTCGTCGAGCTGACCCATCCGGATCAATTCTGATGATGTAACGGAGCGGTGCGTAACGATGCGTAAATTCTGGACCCTGCTCACCCGCGAAGTGCGCGGCTATTTCTACTCCCCGATCGCTTATGTCGTAATGATCTTTTTTCTGATCATCAGCGGGATCGATTTTTATTTCCAAGTCTCGTTCATGAACCAGCGCCAGGTGCAATACACGATCCAGGAAGCATTCTTCAATTCAGTTTTTTTCTGGTTCGCGTTTGTTTTGATTTTTCCGTTGATCACGATGCGCTTGTTTGCCGAGGAATTTAAGCTCGGCACGATCGAGCCGCTCACAACTGCGCCTGTTCGCGATTGGCAGGTAGTACTCTCCAAATTTGTTGGCGCTCTTGTCTTTTACCTGATCCTCTGGATCCCGACACTCCTTTACTTTTGGATTTTCGCGAGGGTATCAAACCAGCCGGCTGCGCATTCTCCCGGAGCATACTTCGGCTCTTATCTGATGCTTTTGCTGCTTGGAATGTTTTATCTTTCCATTGGTTGCCTCACATCGGTGCTAACCCGGAACCAGATTATTGCGGCGATCATTTCGTTCTGCGCAATTACGCTGCTGTTTTTCCTCGGTTTGGTGCAGTTCATCCTGCTCGATGTAACCTCCGAGACGCGCGAATTGCTGGGCTATTTTTCTGCGATCGAACACATGGGAACGTTCTCCCGGGGTATCATCGACACGCGGCCAATCGTTCTCTACGTGAGTATGACCGTTGTCATGCTGATGCTCACGTATCAGGCATTCCAATCCCGGAAATGGAGGCTCTGATATATGGCTGACGAATCAAAGGAGCCTGGTACGCGACGCAGGATCAAAATTGGCCGGCTCCGGATCGGTCTCAACGTTGTCGTCCAGATCGTGCTGATCCTGTTTCTCGCCGCAATGGTGAACTCGCTTGCCTTCAAACACTACAAGCGTTGGGATTTTTCACGCGACCAGAAATATGCGTTGTCAGACAAGACGAAGCGTTTCCTTAACACGCTCAAGGGCAAGATGCGCATCACGGTTTTCTTTTCGCCCAGCACGCCGATCAGCGCGGACGTTCAGAATCTGCTGACCGAATATCAGTACGCCGGGAAAGGAAAGATCGACGTCGAGCAAATCGATCCGGAGCGGAGTCTTTCCCGGGCCAAGGAGTTGTTCGATAAATACAAGGTCGTCACCGACGAAAGTCTTTTGGTGCTCGACTACGACGGGCGCAACAAAACAGTGAAGGCATCGGAAATGGCCGATGTTGACCAGAGCGGGATGGAATTGGGCGAAGGTCCGCGGGTCGCCGCATTCAAAGGCGAGCAGGCGATCACCAGCGGGATGATCGATCTTGTGGAAGGAAGAAAGAAGACCCTTGGATACGTCACGGGTCACAAGGAACCGGCGCTTTCGACACCCACGAGCCCGATCACGCTGCTGAAGACGTTTATCGAGAATGAAAACATCAAGTTTCAAGAGCTGAACCTTCTCGATCAGCCTGCAATCCCGGTTGATGTCAATGCAGTGATGATCGTCGGGCCGCAATACGATTTTTCCGATCGCGAAATGCAAGTGCTGCGCGATTTCTGGGACAAACAGGGACGCATCCTGGTTCTTGTCGACCCGGCAGCAAACACACCCAGACTACATGCCTTTCTTGATGAACTGGGCGTCAAAGTAAATGACGACAGGCTTATGGTTTTCGTGCGTACAGGAATTCAAGAGCTCGCACTGACGAGAGATGTCCAGGCGCATTTCCTCGGCGACAGCCCGGTTACAAAGCGCCTCGCCGATGTGCGGGCCATTTTTGTTGGCGGCACGGCTTCACTCACACTGGATCCGAACCGCGGTCGAGCTGTCAGCATCCGGCTCGAGCCGCTCATCCAGGCAGAAAAAGGCTACTTTGCCGAGACCGATTACAACTCAGACAATCAGGTGAAGCTGCAAGCGGACGCAAAGAAAGCCGGCGATGTACCCCTGACAATCGCTGCCTCAGCGGAAAAAGGCGGAAGCGCCGACGCTCGCGTGCAGGTGAACTCGTCACGGCTCGTCGCGGTGAGCAACGGCACGTTCGTTCAAGACAATGCCATCATGCAGGATCAGGCGGCGCTCGATTTTGTTTCCGGCGCAGTGAACTGGCTGTTGAGCCGCGAACAAATGATCGGTATCGCGCCAAAAATTCCGAAGCCTCTCACATTCAGCCTCGACCCGGAAGCATTGCGCCGACTGCGCTGGATTCTTCTGGTTCTTATGCCGCTGATTCCCGCTGCCATTGGAACAGTCGTCTGGTGGCAACGTCGCGTCTGACATGAATTGGAGGAACACACTCATCCTGGCAATCATTGCGCTCGCTGGCGTCGCTTATTTCAGGTTTTTCGAAATGAAGCGGCCGAGCACGGAAGAAGCACGGCGTCAGTCGCAGAACATGGTCAATTTTGATCGAACCAAGATCGACGGAATCGTGATTCAAAACGGCGACCAAAAGATTGAGATCCGCCGCAGCAATAACAAGTGGCGCCTGGAAACGCCTATTAAGGATCAGGCCGACAGCGCGTTAGTCGAGACTTTGTTGTCGGACTTGGAGAACTGGCAAAAGGAGGGAACCATCCTGGCTAAAGAGATCGCCTCTGATAAGAGCAAGCTCGCTGAGTACGGCCTGAACAATCCAAAGCTGAAACTCAAATTGCTCGGACGCGATCGGCCGCCGGAAATTTTGTTTGGCAAAGATGCTGCGATGGAAGGCAGGATGTATGTGCGGTTCCAGAACTCAAAGGAAACGTTTCTTGCCGGCCAATCGGTTAAGAAAGACATAGACAAAAAACCTGAGGAATTCCGGGACAAAAAACTGACCGACTTGAGTAGCGCGCAGGTGCGCCGGGTGGTATTGAAAACGCCCGCCGGCGAAATCGAGCTGGAGAATAAAGATACGCACTGGGAAATCCTGAAACCGCTCCGCGCGCGCGCTGATGATCAGAAAGTTAACGACCTGATCGCGCAGGTCACATCGGCGCGCATTGGACAATTTGTGGCTGACGACCGTGGCGACCTGCGCCCTTACGGATTAGCGGAGCCGCGCGGATCAATCACGTTGTTCGATGAGGAGCAGAAAAAAGATCAGAAAGTCGAGATCGGCGAGTCCATCAAGGTCGCCGGCCGGGAGGACAAAGGGCAGACGTTGCAAATCGGCGCAATTCCCGAGAAAGAAAACGAACAGGTGTATGTGCGGTTCGCTCCGCGCGGCTCTGTTTACACGTTGCCGAAAAAAATCGAAGAGATCCTTAACACGAAGCCGGCCGACTTGCGGGACAACCATCTGGTTCGGATCGACACTAACATTCTTGATCGGATCACGATCGACGCGCCGGGCAAAACCAAAACCGTTCTCGCGCGAAAAGACGAAAATTGGACAATGACCAACCGAAGCAACGCGCCAGCAGATGCAGGCGCAGTTCGGCGCATGATCGACGCGCTCCAAAATGAGCGTGTGACAAAGTTCGTCGAAGACGTCGCTTCCAATCTGCCGAAATACGGCCTCGATATGCCGCAGGTCCAATTGACATTCAGCTCATTTGCTTCGGAGAACACCGCAGAAAGTAAAGCGGGCGAGCAACCGTTCGCTACAATTGCCTTTGGAAAAGACGAAGGCGACAACGTTTACGCGCGCCTGACGGATGAGCCATTTGTCGTTACAGTGCGTCGCGGGTTGCTCGACCAGATTTCACCTGATCCTCTGCGATGGCAGGATTTGTCGATCTTCAAATTTAAGCCGGAGCAGATTCATAGCGTAAGTCTCACAACTGACAAAGAGCTGTCGTTGGACCGTGATCAAAAAAACCAGTGGCATTGGCTGAAAGGAAGCGGCGCAATCAATCAGGCCAATTTGCAATCGCTGCTCACAACCTTGTCGAACTTGTATGCGGTGCGCTGGCTCGGAACGACAACACCTCAGCAAGGGTTCGATAAACCACAACTCATGCTCAGCTTTACGACTTCAGCCGACAACAAGACATCACACAAACTGACGGTCGGCGCTCAAAACAACGACAGCACATTTTGCGCACGCGTGGACGGGCGCGACGGCACGTTCACGATCCGCGGTTCCGACTTCAACAATTTGAAATTGCCGCTCGAGATGCAAGGCACGGCGTCCCCTTCGCCAACAACGGCCCCGAGTCCGAGCGCAACGCCCTAACCAGTCATCGCTTCGTTTTTTCGCGCGGTTTTGGCGATGGAGAGGGGCGAGCCGCAGCACCGCTTGGGCGGCTAACTAATTTGCCGGAGGCGTCAAAGACAGAATAACCAGTTTGCTTGCCCGCTGAGTCGTAGCTGTAAACGATCTTGTTCAGAAGCGTGCCATCGGCTGCGCTTTGAGCTTCTTCCAGGATGTGGCCCGCGTCGTCGTACTTGTAACGGCTCTTGAGTCGAACGCGACCGTCCGGTCCAGAAACTTCTCCGGTCGAGAAACGGCCAGCGTTGTCGAGTTGATAACGAATCGTCTCGCGAACTTTGCCATCCGGATCTGTTGTCGTGGACACTGCTGTGTGCTGTGCGCTATCAAAGTTGTAAACGGTGCGTGAGCCATCCGGGTGCATTGACATCGTAACTCGCACGGCATCCGTCGAAGCTTGGCCGAATGCGGTCCCGCCGCCGCACATGAGAAGAGCGCACGCGAGGCCACGCGCGAACCGGAAACGTTTCATGATTCGCACGAGCTTACGAATTTCGGCGCGGCGGCGCAACAGAACGTTCGCGAATACCATTGCTAGAAGCGCGAAATCGCCCTCCCCTCCGTTTTTGCCAAGAACTCGGCAAATGAACCGAAGATTTTTATTGACCGCCTGCCGTGGAGGTGGTTAAAAGTGGGGTCAAGTGGAGTAAAGTGGGCTACTACTCCATGCGACAATGGACGCTGATTCCCAACCCGAACGTTTCTATGCTGGAGAGTTCCGGCATTCCATTGACGAGAAGAATCGGATCACGATCCCATCGCGTTGGCGACGCGATGGCCCTGAGGATTTCATTCTTTTGCCTGAGGCGACACACCAGTTTCTACTGGTCATGTCGCCAAAGGAGTTCGCGAAAATGAGTTCGGCCGCGGAAACGAATGACAAGGTTCCCGCGCGCGATCGCCGCGTGTTCCTGCGTCAGCTACATTCTCGCGCTCAACATGCAGGCGCGGACCGACAGGGTCGCCTCGTTTTGCCGGACGAACTTTGCCAGAAAGTTGGATTAAAAAATGAAGTCGCGCTCGTAGGCAATCGTGGGCGTTTTGAAATTTGGAATCTGCAACGCTGGAAACGGGCACACGAAGAGGAAACGGCTACCTATCAGCACGTAGCGAAGGAGATTGGGTTGTAACCGTATGGTGCGCCAACTCGTCATGAACCCGCTCTGGACCGGGACACCTGCATGGCTCGCCATCGATCCAAAAGCACCAGAAGACTCCGCGCAGCCGACGGAGGATTTTATTTACCATCGCCCAGTCTTGCAGAAGGAGGCAGTTGAATTACTCAACCCGAAAACAGGCCTGCTGATCCTCGACGGAACGTGCGGTGGTGGCGGGCACACTGAGGCGCTTATCGAAAGTGGCGCCGATGTTCTGGCTTTGGATCAGGACCCTGATGCAGTCCGGCACGTGGCCGAGCGTCTGGCGTATCTTGGCCGGCGCATCATTGTGCGGCAGGCAAATTTCCGATATGCAGATTGTGTTCTCGACGAGCTCGGAATTCGCACCATCGGAGGCGCGCTTCTTGATCTGGGTGTTTCTTCGCGGCAACTCGAAAACGCGGAGCGCGGGTTCAGTTTGATGCGAAACGGTCCGCTCGACATGCGAATGGACCCGCGAACGAGCCTCACCGCCGCGACAATCGTAAATGATTACAGCGAAGAGGAATTGACCCGCATCTTTCGTGAGCTGGGCGAAGAACCGGCGGCGCGACGCATCGCGGCCATGATCGTAAAAATGCGTAAGACTTCGCCGTTTCGCGAAACGCTCCCGCTCGCCCGCACAATCGAGAAACTCGTGGGCCGCCACGGACGACAGCATCCGGCCACTCAAGTGTTTCAAGCGCTGCGGATGGAAGTGAACGACGAGCTTGGCGCTCTGGAACAAGGCCTGCGCGTCTTAACGGCACGACTCGAGCGGGCCGGACGGATCGCGGTAATCACTTTCCATTCGCTGGAGGACCGGATGGTGAAAAACTTTTTTCGCGATCATAGCAAGGAATGGCTCGACAGACCCGAATGGCCTGAGCCGCGGCGCAATCCCGATTACAACCTTGCTGTTGTTACGCCGAAACCCACGGAGCCCGGCGAAGAAGAACAGCGCGCGAACCCTCGATCGCGAAGCGCGAAATTGCGCGTAGCGGAGAAGATCAAATGAACCGATCACGTCGACGAAATTGCAATACCGTGAACGCCGCCTCACTGGCGCGCTGGATTGTGATGACGGCGTTTCTCGCGCTTGCCGGGTTGGCTTACGTGTATTTGACGCTGCAACTATATCACCTTGGCGAGCGCCGAAAGGCAGTGGAGAACGAGCTCGCGTCGCTGCGCACTCAAAACGATGTCGCCGCCGGACAGATCGCCGCGCTCACCTCGCGCACGGCTTTGCAACGCCGCTTGAAAGAAGGCTACCTGAAAATGATTCCCGTCTCGGATTCAAAGATCGTGCGGCTCACAATTCCGGCGCGATCGACCGACGAAGAGGCGATTCAACCCGTCGTGAACCCTTTAGGTCAACATGAATCCAAGTAGCCGAACTCGTTGCGCTCTGGTATGTGCTGCTTTTATCGGGCTGTTCAGCATCTTTTCGTTTCGCTTGATTTATCTCCAAGCAATCAAGCACGACGAGTACGCCGAGATCGCTGCCGAAAAACACGTTCATAAGCGGGTCATTCACGCCGAACGCGGCATGATCCTGGACGCGAACAATGAAGTTCTCGCGCACAACATTCCCGTGGAAACGGTCGTGGCTGACGCGACGCTTCTTAGCAATGTGCAAGCAACCGTTGATCTCCTGAATACCGAACTGGAGATCCCATCCCAAGAAGTCGCCGAAAAATTAAACAGCGGTCGCCCCTACATCGTCATCAAGCGCGAGGTATCCGCGGTGCGAGCAAACGCGCTCCGTGAAAAACTCCGCGCCGGCAATCTGCACGGAATCCTCTTCGAGCACGACGCCACGCGCATCTACCCGAATGGGTCGATGCTTTGCCATGTGATTGGGTTTACGGATTTCGATCGCCACGGCGTCCAGGGGGTTGAAGCCTCAATGGAAGAATACCTCCACGGACAGGACGGCTACCGTTTCATCGAGCACAACCGCGCCGGTCAGGAAATCGTGCCTTATCGCGGTCAGGAGCGCGCGTCGAGGGACGGTTACCAGGTGCATCTGACCGTCGATCTTGGTCTCCAAAGCATTGTCGAAGAGGAAATCGACGCGGCAATGAAGGAGTATTCTCCACAAAAGGCCACGATCATTCTGATGCGGCCGCAGACCGGCGAAATCCTGGCCATCGCCAATCGCCCGAACTTCGATTTAAACCTCCGCTCCGAGGCCAAGCCCGAACAAATGAAAAATCGGGCCATCATCGACATGATGGAACCGGGTTCCACCTTCAAGATCGTTGCCGCTGCCTCCGTTCTCAATGAACACAAGTTGCGTCCTGATTCACAGGTTTTTTGCGAAAACGGCCTCTGGAACTATGGGGGCTCCGCTCTGCATGATCATCGCGCGTTTGGTTATCTGAGCGTCCGCGACATTCTGGTCAAATCGAGCAATATCGGGGCAGCGAAACTTGCTCTCAGCATCGGCGACCAAAAATTTTACGAATACATCCGGCGCTTTGGGTTTGGCGAACGCACTGGAATTGAGCTGCCGGGTGAAATCAATGGTGTGATTCGGCCGCCGCAAACGTGGAGTAAAATTTCCATTACGCGCATTCCGATGGGGCACGAAGTCGGCGTCACGCCATTGCAGATGACATCGGCAATGGCAACGATCGCCAATGGCGGCAAACTTGTGACGCCGCGGATTATAAAATCAGTCACGGCATCGGACGGCAAGATAATCAGCTCAGTTTCGCCAACGGTACTGCGCCAGGTCATCTCTGCTGAAACTGCCAAACAAATTGGTGACGCGCTGCGCGGCGTTGTCAGCGATCAAGGAACCGCCGCCGCTGCTGCTGTGCCCGGGTTTACGATTGCCGGGAAAACCGGAACCGCGCAAAAGGTCAATCCGCACGGCGGATATGACCACGGGAAGTACGTCGTTTCATTCATCGGCTATCTACCGGCTGATCATCCTGAGTTTGTCGGACTTGTTGTGCTGGACGATGCGCACACGAGCAAACCTGAATTGAATTACGGCGGGCTTGTTGCTGGGCCGATTTTTTCCCACGTTGCCGAGAAGGCCGCCCATTACCTTGACCTTGAGCCGCATGAGGAGATTCGCAAAGCGCTTCCCATTCAGCGAGTCGAAAAACCAAAGCCGGCAGAACGACTTCGCAAGAAGGTGCCGGCGGAACGAATCGCCTTAACCGATGGTTCGCGACGTTGAGTGCCTTGTCCCGGTTCGCCGTAGCGAATCCGTCTCCTGTCGGAGATGTTAAAGCCTCATGCAGCTCAAGACCCTTCTCGCTTCGACTCCAGTTCGCCAAGTCTTCGGGTCAGTTGATCGCCCGGTGGAAAACATCGCGTATGACTCGCGGCGAGTGCAAAGGCACACCATGTTCGTGGCCTTGCGGGGTGAGAAAGCCGATGGGCACCAATTCATAGGTCACGCCATCGACAAAGGGGCGTCGGTGATCGTCGCCGAGCGGGAACAAAAAGATTCACGCGTCACTAGTCTGCTTGTTGAAAACACCCGCACCGCCCTCGCGGACTTTTCAGCAGCCTTTTACGGACACCCGGCACGCAAATTAAAACTCGCCGCGGTCACAGGCACAAATGGTAAGACCACGACGACATTTCTCATCAAACACATCTGCGAAAACGCCGGATTACGTTGTGGATTAATCGGCACCGTCCGATACGAGATCGGCGAGAGGATTTTGCCGGCTATTCGCACCACACCCGAATCGCTCGATTTACAAGAGCTACTGGCGCAGATCGCCAATGCCGGTTGCAAAGCGGCAGCGATGGAAGTCTCTTCGCACGCTCTGGCGCAGGAGCGCGCACGCGGTATCGAATGGAACGTCGCCGTCTTCACCAATTTAACTCAGGACCATCTCGATTTTCATGGCACGATGGAAAACTACTTTCAAGCCAAGGCGAAGCTGTTCATTGGACTCGCCGGCCAAAAACAAAAGAGCAAACCGGTGGCGATTGTGAACATCGACGACCGTTACGGCCAACAACTGCTCGGCAGGCTGGGTAAAAGCGTGGCGGTTATTACCTATGGGTTGGGGTCGCGAGCGGATTTCCGCGCTTCAAACTATCGTGCCGAATTCACCGGAACATCGTACCAACTTGACGCGCGCGGTAAGAGTTACCTCGTCCGTCTTCCATTGATTGGTCGCTTCAACGTCACAAATTCAATCGCAGCGCTCGCTGCGGCGGAGGTGCTGGGAATTAACCTGCGAAGCGCGGTCCTGAGTCTTGGGAAGGCGCCCCAAGTCCCGGGACGCCTGGAATTGGTTCCTGCGAAACGACAATTTCAGGTGTTCGTGGATTACGCACACACTCCCGACGCGCTCGGCAACGTTCTGAAGACTCTGCGCGAACTCCAGCCTCATAGGTTGATTACGGTTTTTGGTTGTGGCGGCGATCGCGACCGGCAAAAGCGCCCATTAATGGCGGAGATGGCGGACCGCCTCGCCGATTACTCCGTCATCACTTCTGATAATCCGCGCAAGGAAGACCCGAGCGCGATTATCGCCGAAGCCGAAAAAGGCTTTCGCTCGAATCATTACGAAAAAATTGTTGATCGCACCGAGGCAATCAATCGCGCCGTTGCGCTCGCCGGACCACGCGACATTGTGTTGATCGCAGGCAAAGGCCACGAAAATTATCAGGAGTTCGCAGATTACACGATCCCATTTGATGACATCCAGGTCGCGCGCCGCGCGATTGAAGATCATCCCGTCGAGCTTTAGTTATGAATCCGCTGACGCTTTCTCAAATCGTACGGTTCGCAGGAGCGTCGCTTTCATCCGGTGACGGGACTGTCGTAATCAACAAGGTCAGCACCGATTCCCGCACGATTAAACCGGGTGAATTGTTCGTTGCATTGCGCGGCGAAAATTTCGAAGGCCACGATTTTGTCGAAGCCAGTGCAAAAGCCGGCGCCACAGGCGCTCTCGTTGATCTTAACTGGGCGGGCAGCGTTCCGAATAATTTCGCACTTCTCCGGGCGAGCGATACGCTGCAAGCCTACCAAACGTTGGCAGCCCGTTACCGGCAGTCGCTCCCGTTGAAAGTCCTCGCGATCACCGGAAGCAACGGCAAGACCAGCACGAAGGATTTCGCCGCGTCGGTGCTCGCGCGAAGATTTCGGGTCACCAAAACCGAAGGGAACTTCAACAACCACGTAGGCCTGCCACGCACAATTCTGGAAGCGACTTCAGAGGATGAAGTTGGCGTCTGGGAGATCGGGATGAATCATCCCGGCGAAATCGCAGCGCTCTCGAAGATCGCCGCGCCCGATGCGGCGATCATCACGAACATCGGCGTGGCACACATCGAGTTCATGGGTTCCCGCGAAGCAATCGCCACGGAAAAGGGAGCATTGGCCGAAGCAGTCGAGCCGCAGGGAACAGTGATTCTGAATGCCGACGATCCCTTCAGTACAGGAATCGCTGCGCGGACGCGCGCAAAAGTTGTGTTCGCGGGAACGACAGGCGGAGCCGTGCGTGCCATTGAAATTCGCCAGAGTGCCGAGGGCTCAGAGTTCACAATCGTCGAGAGCGCGCATCGTTGCCGCGCGCAACTTCCCGTTGCGGGTTCGCACATGGTGCAGAATGCGTTGTTGGCCGTCGCCGCCGGGCGGGCATTCGGACTATCTATCGAGGAATGTGCTGCGGGCCTCGCCGCAGCCCCGCTCACGAAAGCGCGCTTGCAAATCAAAGAGATCGGTGGCGTGCAATTTCTGGATGACAGCTACAACGCCAACCCGGACTCAATGAAAGCGGCGTTGCGAACGTTGGTCGAGCTCGACGCCGAGGGAAAGCGCATCGCCGTGCTCGGCGAGATGCGGGAATTGGGTGCCGAATCGGAGCGCGGACACCGGGAGGTCGGTGAGATCGCAGCGACGCTCGGGGTGGATCAACTGATCACAATTGGTGACGCTGCGGGACCAATCGCGGAAGGCGCTCGCACCGCAGGTTTGGACAAAGTTTCGTCCGCGCGATCGACCGGCGAAGCTGCCAGGTTGTTAGCCGAAATTGCCGAGCCGGGTGATCTCGTTCTGGTCAAAGGCAGCCGCGCCGCTCGCACGGAGGAAGTAATCGAGCGATTCGGCAGTCAAAATTCGGCATTCGTGACTTCGCCATGATGTACTACCTCCATCACCTGAGTGGGCAGTTCATCGGGTTCAACGTTTTCCTTTACGTCACCTTCCGGGCCATCGCTGCGGCGGTCACTGCGTTTTTGACCACCCTGATTTTTGGAAACTTCATTATTGCAAAGCTGCGAGCACTGAAGGTCGAACAACCGATTCGAGGAGCGGCTGAAGTCCACCGACTTGC
>JBARAJ010000005.1:0-15243 GCA_049791915.1 Candidatus Udaeobacter sp. | reverse complement strand
GACGTCGCTTTCGCCAACGATCCAGACTCCGACCGGCACGGCATTGTTACACCTTCCTCAGGGTTGATGAATCCAAATCACTACCTGGCTGTGGCCATACGCTATCTGGCGACCCATCGGCCTAAGTGGCCAGTACACGTCGCGGTCGGTAAGACCTTAGTCAGCAGCAGCATGATTGATCGTGTGGTAGACCAGCTCGGGCGCTCGCTTTGTGAAGTGCCGGTAGGCTTCAAGTGGTTCGTGCAGGGATTGTTCGATGGCTCGCTCTGTTTTGGCGGCGAGGAAAGTGCGGGAGCAAGCTTCCTCAGGATGGATGGCACCGTTTGGACGACCGACAAAGACGGCCCAATCATGGACTTACTGGCGGCGGAGATCACCGCGCGCAGTGGCAAGGACCCGGGCAAGTTATACGAAGAACTAACAGCCGAGTTCGGTACGCCATACTACACGCGGATCGATGCGCCGGCGACACCAGATCAAAAGGCCCGATTGCAGAAGTTGTCTCCCGCAGCAGTTACGACTGATACCCTCGGCGGCGAGGCGATTACAGCCAAACTTACCTCCGCCCCAGGTAACGGCGCCCCGATCGGCGGGCTGAAGGTCGTGACCGATCACGGCTGGTTCGCGGCCCGGCCTTCCGGCACCGAGAACATCTACAAGATCTATGCAGAGAGCTTCAAGGATGAAAGTCATTTAGCCGCGATCGTGGAGGAAGCTCAAGAAATCGTGACCGATGCACTAAGGTCGCCTGATTCGGTTCTTCAGGAACAGAAGGTGTCCTAATGAGCAACGACAGCGGTCCGAATCTTTCTCCATTTCCATCGTTTTACCATGCATCTGGCTTGCTTTTAGATGTTACCTCGTTGCCCTCGCCCTGTGGGATTGGCGACGTGGGATTGGCCGCAATCGAGCAGAACGAAATGAAAGGAACTTAAAAATGGATCCAACAACAAAATCAGTCACTGAGCGTAGCGCGTGGAGGGCTCTGGTCGCTCACCATCAGGAGATTTGTGACCTGCATCTGCGGAAACTTTTTGCGGATGATCCCGCACGCGGCGAGCGCATGAGCGTCGAGGCGGTAGGTTTATATCTGGATTACTCGAAGAACCGCGTCACTGACAACACGCTGAAGCTACTCGTCCACCTCGCAGAAGAATCCGACTTGCGCGGGCGCATCGACGCCATGTTCCGGGGAGAGAAGATCAACATCACGGAAAACCGTGCCGTTCTGCACGTGGCTCTGCGCGCACCGAAAGGGGCATCTATCGTCGTCGATGGTGAGAACGTCGTGCCCGAGGTCCATGCCGTCCTCGACAAGATGGCCCACTTCTCAAACCGCGTGCGGAGCGGCGTGTGGAAGGGCTACACTGGCAACCGCATTCGCAACGTCATCAACGTCGGTATCGGTGGCTCTGATCTCGGACCAGTCATGGCCTATGAAGCACTGAAGCATTATAGCGAGCGAGCCATGACGTTTCGCTTCGTTTCCAACGTGGACGGTACCGACTTCGCTGAGGCCGTTTGGGGCCTGGAGCCAGCAGAAACTCTTTTCATCATTTCTTCAAAAACTTTCACGACCCTCGAAACGATGACGAATGCCCGCACCGCGCGCGATTGGTTACTTGCAGGTGTCGGAGGCGATGAAAAGGCGGTCGCCAAGCATTTTGTTGCGGTATCGACCAATGCTTCGGAAGTGGCGAAGTTCGGGATTGATACCGCCAACATGTTCGAGTTTTGGGATTGGGTCGGCGGACGCTATTCGATGGATTCGGCGATCGGGCTTTCAACGATGATTGCGATTGGCCCAGATAACTTTCGCGCGATGTTGGACGGCTCCCACCAGATGGACGAGCACTTTCGTACAACTCCTTTTGAACGCAATTTGCCGGTTCTTATGGGGCTACTGGCTGTTTGGTACAACGACTTTTTCGGCGCAGCAACCGTAGCAGTCCTTCCTTACGAGCAATACCTGAAGCGATTCCCGGCCTACCTCCAACAACTGACAATGGAGAGCAATGGCAAACATGTCACACTGGATGGACAAAGAGTTTCTTGCGATACCGGCCCTGTCTATTGGGGTGAGCCGGGAACCAACGGCCAGCATTCTTTTTACCAGTTGATCCATCAGGGAACGCGACTCATTCCTTGCGACTTCATAGCGTTTTATGAAACGCTAAATCCGCTTGGTCGGCATCATGATATCCTCCTTGCGAATGTCTTCGCTCAGGCGGAAGCGCTCGCTTTCGGCAAGACACCCGAGCAAGTTAAGGCGGAAGGCACGCCGGACTGGCTCGTGCCCCACCGGGTCTTCGAGGGCAATCGCCCATCCAACACGATTCTGGCTGAGCGACTCACTCCTGAGACTCTCGGTAAACTAGTCGCTCTCTATGAGCACAGTGTGTTTACACAAGGAACGATTTGGAACATTGACTCCTTCGACCAGTGGGGTGTCGAGTTAGGCAAGCAATTGGCCCAGCGGATTATCCCCGAACTCGAAAGTAAGCAGGAACCTGCTCTTAACCACGATAGCTCAACCAATAACCTGATTCGACAATATCGAAGATTTAAAGAGACGTTATGAACTCGATGGGCTTGAACGAACAACAACTGCAAAAGATGAAGTCACATCCCGGCTTCATTGCCGCGCTGGATCAAAGCGGTGGCAGTACGCCGAAAGCGCTGGCCCTGTACGGAATCAAGGAAGGCGCCTGGTCGAACGAGGACGAGATGTTTGAGATCGTACACCAGATGCGCACCCGCATGATTACCAGCCATGCCTTTAACGGGGAGCGGATCATCGGCGCCATCCTTTTCGAGAACACGATGGACAGGGAGATTAATGGGCAACCTACAGCTAACTATCTCTGGAACGTAAAAGGTGTAGTGCCATTCCTAAAAGTAGACAAGGGCCTCGATGCTGAGAAGGAGGGCGTCCAACTAATGAAGCCGATCCCCGCATTGGCCCAGCTACTCGAGAAAGCTAAATCGAAGCGCATCTTTGGAACTAAAATGCGCTCATTTATTAAACAAGACAATACAGCAGGCATCAAAGACATCGTGAACCAACAGTTCGAATTGGCGGCGCAGATCATCGCCGCCGGACTGATGCCAATCGTCGAGCCAGAAATCGACATTCACTGCCCGGAAAAGGCGAAGGCGGAAGGATTACTTAAGGCAGCTATTCTCGAGAACCTCAATGAACTGCCACAGGGTCAGATGGTCATGCTCAAGCTGACGCTACCGGAGCAAAACAACTTTTATGCTGATTTCGTCAAACATCCCAAAGTTTTGAGAGTAGTAGCGTTGTCGGGCGGTTATTCGCGGGATGAAGCCAATAACCGCTTACGTCGTAATCGCGGCGTTGTCGCGAGCTTCTCGCGGGCCCTTGCCGAAGGACTATCGGCTCAGCAATCCGCTGCTGAGTTCAATGCCACGCTGGACAAATCCATTCAAAGTATCTTTGAGGCATCCAACACTTAGACTGCGCAGCAGTAACGTCAATTAAAGGAGGAAGGAATAACAATGCGACTTGGAATGATTGGACTCGGCCGAATGGGCGCAAACATGGTTCGCCGGCTACTGAAGAATGGACAGGAATGCGTGGTGTTCGATCGTTCACCTATTGTGGTCAACGACCTCGTGAATGAGAAAGCAAGTGGAGCTGTTTCCCTGGCAGACTTGGTGGCCAAGCTCGACCGGCCGCGAGCTATCTGGCTGATGGTTCCGGCGGCGGTGGTCGACGAGACGATCGGCGAGCTATCACCGCTGCTTGAATCCGGCGATATCATTATCGACGGCGGAAATTCCTACTACGTGGATGACATAGAACGGGCGAAGGGACTACGCTCGTTAGGTATTCACTATCTCGACGTCGGGACAAGCGGCGGCATCTGGGGCTTGGAGCGGGGCTACTGTATGATGATCGGCGGTGATAAGGAGATAGTTCAACGCTTGGATCCGATCTTTGCCGCGCTTGCGCCGGGCATCGGCAACGTGCCGCGCACGCCGGGCCGTGAGAAACTCGGGGGCACGGCCGAACAAGGTTACTTGCATTGTGGACCTAACGGCGCCGGGCACTTCGTCAAAATGATCCATAACGGCATCGAATACGGAATCATGGCCGCTTACGCCGAAGGTATCGGCATTCTGAAAGGCGCTGACGCGGGGAAGAGTCAGAGTGAGGTGGACGCCGAGACTACGCCGTTGCGTGATCCGGAGCACTACCAGTATGAGTTCAACCTCGCTGATATTTCGGAAGTTTGGCGGCGGGGCAGCGTCATCGCTTCGTGGTTACTGGATCTGACCGCAACGGCGCTCGCGACAGACCCCAAGCTAGTGAAGTTCGGCGGCAGAGTTTCCGATTCCGGCGAAGGTCGTTGGACGATCAAGGCGGCCATCGATGAAGGCGTGCCGGTGCCGGTATTAACGACCGCCTTGTACGAGCGGTTCTCATCGCGTGGTGATGCTGATTACGCCGACAGGCTGCTTTCCGCGATGCGCTTTGGTTTCGGCGGTCACCTGGAAAAATCCGCCAAATGAGGAGCACAGCATGAACGTTCCCCATTCGGATGCATTGGTCTTCTTCGGTGCCAGTGGCGATCTCGCCTACAAGAAAATCTTTCCGTCATTGCAAGCGATGATCAAACGAGGCCATCTCGACGTGCCGGTTATCGGCGTGGCCAAGGCAGGTTGGAATGTTGATCAACTCCGAGCGCGGGCGCGAGACAGCATCGAGAAACACGGGGGAGGAGTCGAACCGGCGGCATTCGACAAACTGTGCGGGCTCCTGCGTTATGTCGATGGCGACTACAAAGACGCAGCTACCTTTCAGGCCATCCGCAAGGAGCTGGACTCTTCGCAGCGACCTGCGCATTACCTCGCCATCCCGCCTGCGCTGTTCGGGCTCGTCGTAGAACAATTAACCAAGGCACGCTGCACCAATGGTGCTCGTGTTATCGTTGAAAAACCTTTCGGTCGCGACCTCATCTCGGCGCAGGAACTCAATCGAATTCTGCTCGGCACTTTCGACGAGCAACACATCTTTCGCATCGATCATTACCTGGGGAAACGAGCGGTGCGTAACATGGTTTTCTTGCGGTTCGAGAATGCAATTCTGGAGTCTTTCTGGAACCGGAATCAGGTCGAGAGCGTCCAGATAACCATGGCGGAGGACTTCGGAGTTCAAGGCCGCGGGGCATTCTACGATCAAACGGGCACGATCCGCGACGTGGTTCAAAATCATCTATTCCAGATCCTGGCGAATCTGGCGATGGAACCACCGGTGAGAACCGATAGTGAAACGATACGCGATGAAAAGGTCAAGGTCCTGAAGGCTATTCCGCCTCTGGAGGCGAAGAATCTTGTTCGCGGTCAGTTTCGTGGTTACCGAAACGAAAACGGGGTAGCCCCGGATTCCAAAGTCGAAACCTTCGCCGCTTTGCAGTTGAACGTGGATTCCTGGCGCTGGCAAGGCGTTCCGTTCTACATCCGGGCCGGAAAGTCCTTGCCGGTGACGTGTACTGAGATCGTGGTACGGTTGCGCGAACCACCCCTCGTTTTTCCAACGTGCAGTCGTGCCCGCAACTATTTTCGATTCCGCGTCAGTCCTAACGTCACCGCTGCCGTTGGTCTAACGGTGATGGATGAGCAAGAGAAAATGATTGGCGAACAAACGGAGTTGATGGCGAGCCATTATCCCGGGGCAGAGGAGATGGATGCGTACGAACGCGTGCTCGGTGACGCAATGGCGGGAGACGCTACGTTGTTTGCCCGGCAGGATTACGTGGAAGAGGCCTGGCGCATCGTCGATCCGGTACTGAAGGCTGGCACTCCGGTTTACGAATATGATGCTGGTACCTGGGGACCGAGTGAAGTCGTTCAGAAAGTGTTACCGCCCGGAGGCTGGGAAAACCCGATGACGAGCACATGAATGGAATGACGGAATTTTTTGAAACATTGGTTTTCAATCCACCGAACGAGAAAACATGCGAATTGGGATCGCCACGGATCACGGTGGATTTAATTTGAAAGAAGAGCTGCTTAAGCAGCTCCGCGAAGCGGGACACGAGGTCGTCGATTTCGGCGCCCATCAGTTGAGTGACGGTGATGACTACCCTGACTACGTCCTCCCGCTCGCTCACGCGGTAGCTGCTCAGGAAGTAGAACGAGGACTGGCGATTTGTGGCAGCGGCGTCGGCGCATCGGTGTGCGCAAACAAGATTCGGGGCATTCGGGCTGCGTTAATTCACGACCATTTTTCTGCAAGGCAGGGTGTCGAGGACGATCACATGAACATTCTTTGCATGGGTGGCAGAACCGTCGGACCAGCAGTCGCTTGGGATCTCGTCCAGACGTTTCTCGCAGCGGAGTTTAGTCAGGCGCCTCGACATCTGCGTCGCTTGGGCAAAGTAGCCTCCTTGGAGACACAAGAGCAATAGGCGAAACCGACAGCAAAAAATATGACGGACTACGCTCGTCCTGTGGCACAAGAACCCAAGGAAGGACGAAGTTTTCCGCTGGGAGCAACTCTTTCTGCTGAGGGAGCAAATTTTAGCGTCTACTCAAAGCACGCTACAGGGATCGAGCTTCTTCTCTTTGACTCTGTTGATGACGACCGGGCCACGCGCGTGATCTCGATCGATCCCGCAACCAACCGGACATATCACTATTGGCACGTTTTCGTATCCGGCGTGAAAGCAGGGCAGATCTACGCTTACCGAGTTAGGGGAGCGTTCGATCCTGCAAGGGGGTTGCGCTTCGATCCTGCCAAAGTCCTCGTCGATCCTTATGGACGCGGCGCGGTTGTTCCAAAGAACTACAGTCGCGACGCGGCGCGAAACAAAGGGGACAACGCGGCCGCAGCAATTAAGAGCGTCGTGACGAATCCACATGCTTACGATTGGGGAGGGGACGCACCGCTTAAGCGGCCTTCATCCCAGACCATCATATACGAAATGCATGTGCGCGGTTTTACCCGCCACCCGAGTTCCGGCGTGACCGAGGAAAGGCGCGGCACCTTTGCCGGATTGATCGAACAGATTTCGTATCTGAAGGAACTCGGGGTAACGGCAGTCGAACTGATGCCAGTGTTCCAATTTGATCCCCAGGACGCTCCGCCCGGGCGTGTCAATTACTGGGGATATGCGCCGGTTTCATTCTTTGCCCCGCATCAGGCGTACAGCTCGCGGCAGGATCCGCTCGGGCCGTTGGATGAGTTTCGCGATATGGTCAAGGCGCTGCACCGGGAAGGCATCGAAGTCATTCTTGACGTTGTGTTCAACCACACTGCCGAAGGCGATCACGGCGGGCCGACCTTGAGTTTTCGCGGCTTGGACAACCCCACCTACTACATTCTCGAACAAGATCGCTCATGCTACGCAAATTACAGCGGCACGGGAAACACACTTAACGCGAATCATCCTATAGTTCGCCGAATGATCCTCGATAGCCTCCGCTACTGGGTCAAAGAAATGCATGTCGACGGCTTCCGATTTGACCTGGCGGCGATCCTTGGGCGCGGTGAGTCAGGACAATTGATTCCGAATCCGCCCGTATTGTGGGATATTGAATCGGACCCCGAGCTCGCAGGGACCAAGCTCATCGCCGAGGCTTGGGACGCGGCCGGGCTTTATGAGGTAGGCAGCTTCATCGGAGATAGTTGGAGGGAGTGGAATGGGCGGTTTCGAGATGATGTTCGGAGTTTTCTTCGCGGCGAAAAGAATTCTGTCCGACACTTTGCTGACCGGTTGCTTGGTAGCCCGGCAATTTACGGTCATGAAGAACGCGAGGCCGAGCAAAGCGTTAATTTCGTAACTTGCCATGACGGCTTCACCCTTAACGACCTCGTCTCGTATGATCGCAAGCACAACGAAGCAAATGGCGAAAACAACCGTGACGGGGCGAATGATAACCGAAGTTGGAACTGCGGTGTTGAAGGTCCCACCGATGACCCCGACGTAGAGAAACTCAGGAACCGGCAAGTGAAGAACTTTCTGGCCGCAACAATGCTTTCGGTTGGTATGCCGATGCTTCTCATGGGTGACGAAGTGAGGCGAACACAAGCTGGTAACAACAATGCCTATTGCCAGGATAACGAAACGAGCTGGGTCGACTGGACCTTTCTCGCAAAGCATGCCGACGTGCTTCGCTTCACAACCTTGCTGAATGCGCGACGCGTCTTACGCGACGCAGAGCCCGAGCGTCAGCGCATAAGCTTGAACCAGCTCCTCCGTGGCGTGAACCTGACCTGGCATGGCGTGAAACTCAACCAACCGGACTGGAGCGAATCTTCGCACAGCATCGCCTTTACCGTGGAAGTGGGCGAGCTGCTGTTTCACGTAATCTTGAACGCCTATTGGCAGCCGCTCGATTTCGAGCTGCCGCGATTGGATAGCGCAGGCGAAAATCCATGGCACCGCTGGATTGACACCGCTCTCGACTCCCCGCACGACATCGTCGAGTGGGAAACCGCAGAGTCGGTTCCTGGCCATGCCTATCGGGCCGAATCGCGCTCTGTGGTCATGCTTTTAACAGGAGTTTGATAACATGCCCAAAAATCTTCGTCACAGTGTTGACTCCCTTCGTCTGATTCAGGGCGATGTGGGCCCATGCGAGTCGCGTGAGACTCACGCATTCCGTTAATCGTGATGTGATGGCAAGGACTCCGTCGCTGAAGGCTTGTAGCCGGGTTGTTCTCATCGGGGCGCGTTTCTATCTGTAGGGGAAGCTGTCAGCTTCCCCTACAACGGACTCCACCAACCTTTGTGAGTTGAACAAGATGCTCACTTCGTGCTCTACGAAAGCTTTTCGAGCCAGTCTCGTGCCGTCACAACATCGTCATTAGTCAGGCCGTGCCCAGCCTTTGCGAAACGAATTGTCACGTCTGCGCCGGCGCGGCGAAGAAGTTCCACCAGGCGCTGAGCTTCGGGTGCTGGAATGATTGGATCCTGATCCCCGGCGCCGATCCAAACACGCACGGACGAAAGGTCGGGCAATGTATCCGGAACGAGCGGCACCATGGCGCGAAATAGGATCGCTGCGCGCATAATTTCAGGGCGAAGCAATAACATGCTTGCAGCGACGTTGGCGCCGTTGGAATAACCGACACCAACAATGTCGTCGGCAGGGAGTTTGTAATGGAGCACTGCCGCAGCGACGAAATCGGCCAGTTCGTTCGTTCGCGTCTCCAAATCCTCCAAATCGAATACACCTTCTGCTAGCCGCCGAAAGAACCGCGGCATTCCGTTCTCCAGAATTTTTCCGCGCGGGCTAAGCAAAGAAGCATTGGGATCCAGTTCGCGTCCAAGCGGAATAAGATCCCGTTCGTTTCCACCCGTGCCATGCAGAAGCAACAATGTTCGATTCGACGTGCCAGGAACGAATTCGTGAATGAAATCGGGGTGCGGTCTCATGATTTAGTGGGTACTTGGATGGGTGGGAGAATTCTTTCGATCTCCGAGCGTGTCGATTCCATCCACGACGGGAGGCGTAAATGCGTGCCGAGTTCTTCCACTTTCTCGTCCAACATAAAGCCGGGCGGCTCAGTTGCGATTTCAAAGAGCACGCCGCCGGGTTCGCGGAAATAAATGGAATGAAAGTATGTGCGATCGATTACTGGCGTGACGTTGTAGCCAAGATCGACTAGATCTTCCCGCCACTGGAGCTGTTCGGCTTGGTCCTTCGCTCGAAACGCAATGTGATGCACCGAACCGGCCGCGACGCGGCCCATCGCGGTGTCGGGCTGACAAAGCAGGTCGATGATTCTTCCCGGCGCCGACTCGTCCGTTGAAGCAAAGCGGAACCGGTTGCCCGATTCGTTAATCAAACGATAGCCGAAGGTCTCCGTGAGTAACCGCGCAGTTCTTTCGTAACCTTCCAATGCGGCGGAGACACTGTGAAAACCGTGAAGCGCATGTTCTACCGGAACTGGGCTGTGCGGCCACGACTCGATGTTTGCAGGCAATACGCCTGCCGTTACAGCGATCAGCTCAACCATAAGTCCGTCAGGATCAAGTAATCGAATTACTTCTTCTCCGAATCGCGTAGATGTTTTCTCAGCCGTGACGTGGTGTTGTTTCAAACGGTCCAGCCAAAACCCGATTGAATTCGGTGGAATCGAGAACGCTGTTGCTTCGATCTGGCCGGTCCCGCGAATTCCGCGTCGCACTCCCGGCCACGGAAAAAATGTGAGAATTGTTCCGGGTGTGCCGCGCTGATCGCCGAAATAAAAATGGTACGTTCCAGGATCATCAAAATTCACCGTGCGCTTCACGAAACGCAGACCGAGAAGCCCGACGTAGAAATCGAGATTCCGCTGCGGATCGCTCGCGATCGCAGTGACGTGATGAAGTCCCGGGATTTTATTGTCCATCAGGACGGTGACGATCTTCGCTTAATGGCGCGCGCAGATTTTTCCGCGTGCGAACTAGCCTTCGTACTTAAAGGATAGCTGTAATCGAGTTCGGTACTCGATCACTTTGCCATCCTCGATCTTCACATCCATTTTCACAACCTCCGCAATGCGCAAATCACGCAACGTACCCGCCGCGGTTTGCACCGCAGTCTTTGCCGCATCATCCCAGGATTGTGCACTCGTTCCGATTACTTCCGTTACTCTGTAGACCGAATCAGTAGATTTATCTTTTGTAGCCATAATGTTTTCTTTCTATCACTTTGTTTGATCTTCACAAAGATTTCAATCTATCTGGCGATGACGCCCGCGCACTCTGGCCAGAACGACGAAGAGCCGAGTGCGAAAGATTCAATTTCAGAATTCGTTCCACCTCTCGAATTGCTTGCGAATTGTATTGCGCGCCGTGATCTGAATTGACGATTAGCTCCGACTGCGCGCCCCGTAGATGCGAACTCCAGTACGGAACTACGCCATCGGAACTATTGGGTGTGTCGCCCCGGCCGCGGTCGCCAATGATCGAATGATAAGGAATTCCGCGCGTGATTGGCAGTTTGTTGACCGCTTCCACGAACCGATCGTTAGGCTCAAGCGTATCTACGCTATTCGGCATGCGATTCAGCGGTCTGGCCGCAGGGTCGGCGATCAGGAGTGGTTTGGTTGACGCATAGATCGTGGTGAAGAGCCGCGGAGTCCTGACAAGAGCGGCGCCGATGCGCCCGATCCAGTTCGAGGCCAGTTCGGCGCCGCGATGGGGCGTCGAGATAAATATCACCCGCTGAACATCCGGCCGATGATCAAAAACGAGCGCCTGTTCCAAGAGTTTGCGGGTGTCGCTTGCCAGCGGAGTTCTGGCCGGAGGCGTGGCAAAAAAATCTCTCCAGATTTTATCACCCGCGTCTGTGATCATTAATCGACAAATCATTCCGCCCATACTGTGACCAATCAGGACGATGCGCTTGTGATTTGGGAATGCGCGCTCGATCCCATTCAGATCCTGGCGGAAGAGCGCGGCGGCGTACGGAAGGGGATAACCACTCGGATAACTAAAGTACCAGAACTGATAATGCTCCCTTATCGCTGGGTCATGCCGAAGGGAGTCAATCATTGGCGCCCAGCTGGCTCCCGTTTCTTGCAAGCCGTGAACGAAAATCACAGGCGTCCGCGCGGGATCGAATTGCTGCAACCGGGTAAGCATCGCTGTATCTGCATAGGCTTCCGGGTTCATGACCCGCGAGAGCCCAAGGCGTTCCGGGCGTTCACGAGCGATCAGGAGTGCCGTAGGCGCATCAAAATCAGCGGCAAGAGGAAAGGTTTGCTTGTTCAGCGTGATTCTTTCGGCGTTTAACGGATCCATGAACTCCAGGCTCGCTTTCCGGCCGGAGAAGCGGACGATCGCGGTGATCGGCGCGTAGATGCGATGTAATTTGTACTGTTGACGGAAGTGCGGACTTTCCGTGCGCCCAACCACTGCAATCGGCGCGCCAAGGCCACTTACAGTCGAGTAGGTTTTGAATTTTCCGCCAATCTTCAACGTGTCGGTCGGAAATAAATCGTATCGACTCGGGTCATGGTCCGCGTCGACGGGCTTGGGAGATACAAGAGCATAACGACCTTCATCCGTCACGACAGTGACGGGATGCCGCCACGGCTCAAGATCTGTTCGATCGACGTCCTGGACGACGCGCGCTACGGCGAAGTTGTAGATGCTGCGCGCCGATTCATTTTTCGGATGCCGTTCCAACACTCCATACGAAATTTTGGCAGCGAGCAGGTCATGCCCTAGTGCGGTCGATGGCCGTTCACGTTCTGCTGCTATCAGGTATTTTGTGGCGGATTCAAGCGGCTCTTCCACGCGTAATCCAGTGGGGAGGCGTGCCGGTTCTGTTTTTACCGTCGCCAGATCAGCGGCGCATCCGCACAACTGGAACAAAAAAAGAGCGAAGCCACACCTGGCCGCAAACCGCCACCTGTTTTGGAAACCTGATTGCATCGGTTTGGTTTTGCGAGTCAGTTTGCGCGCGAATCGCCTGAACTCGGGCTTGGGTTTGCTGTGTCAGCGAGGTTTTCGCCGCCGCGTGCAGGTAAATTACCCCCGGCGCCTGCGCGATGCTGGTCTGACGAGTGCTTACTCGGGTTATCGTTTTGTTCGAGATGGACGGTGCGCTGGGGAAAGGCGATCTCGATTCCCGTCGCCCGTAGCGCGGCGTTTACGGCCACGGCCACATCGCTTTGTACAAACGGAGATTGCGAAACCTCCTCGGTAGTAAAGCCGAGCACGAAGACAAGCGCGTCTTCGCCGAATTGCTTTAGCACGGCATCCGGCTGCGGATCTTCGGTTACCTTGGGATGCGCTGCGGCAGTTTTCAGAAGTAACGCGATTACCTGCTCAGGATCGCTTCCGTAAGCAATGCGAATTGTTAGCTCCATCCGTTTTTGCCGGCTGGAAAAGGTTCGGTTCGTTACTTTGTCGGAAATGAGCTGACCGTTCGGAATGATGAGCTGGGACTTGTCGTCGAGAGCGATAATGCTGGCACGAATGCCGATGCGCCTAACGATTCCTGTCTGACCACCCACTTCGATCACATCGCCCACCTGCACCGGCCGCTCGAAAAGAAGAATCAAACCGGAAAAGAAATTATTGAAGACATTTTGCAGACCGAAGCCGATGCCGACACCGAATGCACCGGCCAGGATAGCGAACTTCGTCATGTCGGCTCCGAGTGCGGCGATTGCGATATAGAATCCGAGCACCAGCACGCCGTAGTGCACGAGGGTCGAGACCGCGTAGGCCGGTCCGCGCGCGAGGTGAAAGCGATCGTAGATTTCTTCTTGGAGGACAAAACGCAGGAAACGGGACAGAAGCAGCGTGATCCAGATGGTGAGAATGAAGGCCACGACCGCGCCTAACGAGAAATGGACCGACCGCACCGCGACCTCGGCATTGAGTAAGGCAATCGTCCGGCTGATGACCGCTTCGCGTAACGAGAACGCACGGAGCGCTAGCAGAACCCAGGTAACGATCGCAGCCACCTCGATTAGGCGTGCGATGCGCCTGCGCAGCAATGGTCGTTGTCGTTGCACGACGGCAAGCGACGCGAGTGGCCGAATCTGCAGGCCAAAGAAAACGAGCCCTTCGAGAATTCGGGCCGCAGCATAAAGCGCGACGGCAAAGTAAGCCGCGGTCAGGATGGCAACGCTAAGATAATTCGCCAGTGCCACGTAGCCTAACAAGTCTGCGACAATGATCGCGCCGAAGCCAGCCACCGCGATGGAGCCAGCAACGTGGGCCGTTTTGTTCGATGTCGTGCGCGGTCCGGAACGACGCCGCGCGCGGATGAACCAGATGAGAAAGATAAGACCGCCCACCGTTTCCAGCAAAAGGATGATGCGCGAGAGCACGGGGATGGAGGCTGCGAGCACGCGCAGTTGCGCGACGAAATAGAAAACGACCAGTGCATTGACGATCGGGAAGAGATGCCGATCGATCAGACGCCGCAGCAGCACCACGATAGGAATCAAGGCAAGCGTGGCGAGAATGAGCCAGATGCCGCGCGGTGCGTCGTTGAGGATCAGGCGCGCAGAAATTATCGTGAGCAGAGATGCAGTCGAGAACGGCAATTGCAGGACGCGATTGGCGCGGTCGAGGGCCCGATCTTTATCGGTCCAGCGTGCGACATGGCGTTTGACTCGCAGCATGATGAAGGCAAACGCGATAAAGAGCAGCGCGACGTAGATCAGCTTTGTCCACTCGCGTTCGAGGTAGTTGCGTACTAGCGCGGCCTGCGCGCCTAACGAGACCTGGCTGTCACGTCCGAGTGATTGCGCCGCGGCCGTGCGCACTTCGGGACTCCAAATCGGCGGGCTATCCTGCACCCAGAGGCGATTAACTGCGGCGCCTTGCGCCGATCTGATGGAACGCAACCCACTATTAACACGTTGCGTTTGCTCAGCCACGCGCGTCTGCAAACTGAGCACGGCGGCGCGGCGGTTCTGTAGCATCTCTTCCGTCGCGTCGACCCCCTGCAACACCTGATTGATTCGTTGCATCACTTCTGGTGGCGCGTTCGATTTCCCGGCGAATTCGAGCGTCGCCTTCCACGTCGTGCGCGTCGCGGACATTTGGGTGAGGTCGCGATCGTGCGCGGTGGCCCGATCCGTTAGCTGCCGGCTCCAAGCAGTGAGTTGATCGGCCAGCTTTTGCCAGCGCGTCTCGAAGTCACCCAACGTTTCCAGTGGCACGCCTGGCCGGAGAATGCGTCGCGTTTCAAGCTCGCGCGCATCGATCTCCTTTGTCGTGGCCGCAAGTTCGCGCGTGATGTTGTCGACTGTCTTGTTAGAAGAAAGCTCCGATTGAATATCATTGAGTCCCTCCGAAGTAGAATCGGAAAACGAGACGATATCAGGCAAGGGCACGGCGGTCGGTGCCGGTGTCGGTGTGGGAGAAGGAGGCGCCGTTGGTGAAGGGGACGCGTCCTGCGCTTGTGCGCCAAACGCAAAGCACAGTAACAGCAGACCAACGAGTAGTAAGGCAGCGCGCCGCGCGAGTGTCATCGTCAGTGTCATCCCATAGTCGTTAGGCATTCAGTTTAGTCTTTGAACTTCGGCTGTAATTTCGGATAGCAGAGCGGTGCGAGTCTGATCTTGCCTTTCGTCGCCCTGCACAAGCGATTTCGCAGAAGCAAATATCTCCTCCGCGCGGAGCAGAATATTTTCCAACTTAATCGTCGATACCTGATCCGTTGCCGAAGACTCTTCGGACTCGAACTGAGTTAGCTCAACATAGCGGCGCACCTGGTCAAAGCTCTTTGCGGTTTCTCCTATCAGATCATGGG
>JBARAJ010000004.1:0-4091 GCA_049791915.1 Candidatus Udaeobacter sp. | reverse complement strand
GTCGATGCACTCTTGAGAAGCTGCGTTGCGAGAAAAACCAGTAGCACCAGCACGCCAACAGTAACTACCAGTTCCGCCAACGTAAAAGCACTGACGCGCTCACGTTGCTTCGGCAGGGTGAATGCGTCGGTTCGCCTGGCTGTAGTGTGGGCTGTCCGCAGCGCATTGGTGGTGGATCGCGTTGTCCCCAAGGCGATGGCTGGGACCCGCGTGTCATCGGCTTGGGGACCCGTAACGGATGCGAAGGAACGGCCGGGCTTTCCACCCGATCCACCTACGGCGGACGCTACAGCACTTGTCTTATCAACCATCGCGTTAGTTCCTGTCGAACGCGGCAAACACTTCTGTGGAGCCACTTGCATTTACCGCCGAGGCAGCTGCCGGCCACCAAACCTTCACATCAGCGTAAGCTAATCCGGTGGGAGGGGTGTTCCATGTTATGTCCAATCGATAACGGGAGTTAGCGGTCAGTACTGTCGATGCCGTTCCGGAGCCATCAAAATATAGCGTCTGAGTGCCGCTCGTTCCATAGCTTATCCCGAACTGCGCCGAAGTAGTTTTCGTCGTCGGTATCGCTCGCAAGTCGGCGATCACCGCAGCCATGAGGTTCGTCGCCGCGGTTCGGGATGTCGCGTTGCGATTCGTCATGACGGCGACGGGCATCAAGCCGAACACCGCAATTAAGCAAAAGGCGGCGATACCGAGAGCTAGCGTTACTTCTATAAGAGAAAATCCAGCCGCGCCGCACGTTGAACGTTTCATGGTCGATATATCGTCACACCACCCCCTACGCCGCCAAGTTGAATGGCAACCACATTGGGATTGTTGGCGTCAACCGTGGTGCCGTGTGTCTGCTGCAAGTCAACTTCCGTATAGGGGGATATGCTGGAGGAATTGGTCGAGTACTGGATTCTGGCCACGCCTTGTGGATCGAAATTGATTACCTTTTGGAACGAATATTGTCCGCCGTTTAATGCGGATCCCACCGGCCAATCGAAGGGGGTAACAGAATTTGGGGCGAGGCCGATAATGTAGTTATTTGATGAGACGTTAGGGCGCGCCATGTTACCTGCATTAGTCAAGGCGCCAGCCAAATGAACATTGTTTACATACTGAAGCTTACCAACTGCGAACAGATTTGCGCCATTATTGTAGTTGGTCCACGCGGATGGAACCAGTAGGGGGTTGCTGGTAATATCATAGCCGCGCGTTCCATCCTTGGATGCGACTATTGCCATGGCTACACGGCCCGTGCCGCTGATTTGAGGGCTGACCGAAGTATCTTGAGAAACATCAACTTCCTTAAAGCCAACCCAGGTGTAAGTATTGTTCGCCTTCGCGTACGTGCGCGCGGTGTCGAGCACGCCTTTGATCGTGTATGCGGCGCTGGTGACGTCGGTGCCGCCTTTGATGTACGTGAACGCCGGAGCCATCAGCACCAGCAACGTTGCAATGATGCCGACGACGATGAGCAGCTCGAGCAACGTAAAACCCCGGATGCTTTCGGGGTCGCGTTGCTTCGCCAGTTTAAAGCCCCGGATGCTTTCGCGGCCACGCTTCGTAGAGGGCGGAGGTCGGAAGTCAGAGGTCGGAGAACCCGATTGTTCATTGCAGCCGGCACGGCTGCCTCTACAGACAAACATTCGTGTAATCCGTGGTGTGTTTAAGCGAAGCATTGCTATCACATAGTACTCCGGCAAAATCGTGTCGAAGTTCTTGCGCACTTGCCGTGCCGCTCGGAAAAGGCGGGCGATCAGACGAGCAGGAGCTCGCGCGTTATGCCTTCACGCGAACTCGACCAGGGATGCTGGGGCCGAACATCTTGAATTGTAGCCACAAATTGACGCGTCGCAACTGCCGTTAGGATCAGAAGCCGCCATATCCGAAAATCGCGCCGGCCACCCATAAAATCCGCCTAGTCCGTGGCCACAGGCCGAGGCAAAAAAGCCTGAAGAAAAGACTTCACAAACGCCGAAGCGCACACTATAAATCGGCCTATGAATATGGAACGCCCCTATATTTTACTCGTCGCCCCAGTCGCATGTGCCCTGGCAACCTGGCTGCCAAGTGGCCTTCTCGCAGACGACTTTCAGGAGGCGAAAGTCACTCAGGTGGTGCAGGACGTTAAAGTCGTACCAGCGGGTGCAGCGGCGCGCCCGGTGACAGTGAACGAGACAGTTCGCCAGGGCAACGCAGTGCAAACCGGGACCCAGTCACGCAGCGAGCTGACGTTTAGGGATCAAACGATCACGCGTTTGGGCGAGAAAACTATTTACAACATTGGAGGCGGCCGAACGATCGATATGGGCAGCGGACAATTTTTGCTTTATGTGCCAAAGAACAAGGGCGGCGCACAGGTCAAGATGGGTCCGGTGACGGCAGCAATTACTGGCACAACGGTATACGGCTACGTCTATCCGAGCGGAATTGTGGAATTTACGGTGCTCGAAGGATCGGCGTGCCTCCACGTGGACAGCACAGGCCAAACTTTGGAGGTCATGGGAGGTCAAATGCTGGTTTACGATCCGATCTACAGGAGATTGGAGGACCCTGTTTATATTGATCTTCAACAGCAACTTTCTTCTCCTCTTGTTCGAGATTTTCGGCCATTGCCCAGTGCGGGTCTGATTGACGAGCAAATTCAAAGTCAGCGTCAAGTTGCGGCTCCGAATGGGGATTTGGACCAGGCGGTCAGAGCAGCGGGAGCGGCCAGCATCCAGAGCGCCACGCCGGACCAATTTATGGCAGCATTTAGTTCGCTCCTTGTTCGTTACCCTCCGAGCCAGCGTAACACGCTTGTAGCCGGGGCGATAAGAGCCCGTCCTGATCTTCAAGACAGGATCACAGCTGTGGCGAGGGGGGTGCGGCCGTCGCGAGGCTATTACGGGAAAGACGCAAAAGATTTTAAAGAGTATAAAGGCAAGGAAGTTGCGGTGCCAGAGCCGTGTCCGGCGTCAAATCAATTCGTGCCGCCGTTCATACCCGTTCCGCTCACTCCACAGGTTAATTCGCCTGAAAAACCGCCGAAGGATAACGCCGACTAGAATCGGCGGATAAGCGAGAGCAGTCAGTCATCCCAAAGCCAGTGGCAGGTTTTGGCGGCGCGTTGACAACCAAAATGGAACCGTTACGGTTCCGCAATGGCGAGCATTACTTTGAAGAACATTCCGGGAGACTTGCACCGGGAACTGAAGAAGCGCGCCGAGGAACATCATCGCAGCCTGAACAAGGAAATAATCGCGACTTTAAGAAACGCGGCGAGCGGAACCGTACGGCTTGATCCCACAGACCTGGAAAAATCCGTTCGTCAGGCCAGGGCTCTGTTTCGCCGCCCAGTCACTGCGCGAGAGATCGATCGGTGGAAACGCAAAGGTCGATTGTAACCGCCGCGCGCAAACGTGATTTGCGTCGATACAAATATCGTCTGTTACCGCTACATGCCTTCGCCGTTTTCGGCGGCCGCCGACGCTGCTTGGGCGAAAGATTCGGATTGGATCGTACCGATTCTGTGGCGTTCGGAGTTTCGGAACGCATTGACCGGATCGATACGACGACGATCGTTAACCGTTGAAGAGGCAAGCGCCATCGCGAATCTCGCCGAGGCCATGCTGGATCGAAAGGAGTTCACGGTTTCGACCTCGGCGGTTCTTCAACTCGTTTCGAGATCGAATTGCTCGGCTTATGACTGTGAGTTCGTCGCGCTGGCGCATGCGAACGGAGTTCGGTTGTTGACTGTCGATCGCCAGATCCTGCGTGAATTTCCAGAGGTCGCCATTTCGTTGCAGAAATTCGTGCGAGGCTGAGCTTTTAGAGACATCGTTTCGAGTTTAGCGGTTAGGTTCTGGCCGACTGCCGATCATCGGCAGGATTGGTTGCGACCTGAGAAACCCGCCTCTACACTTTGCGCCTATGCCGTACAAAGATATTGCTCCGCCCGCAGGCGAAAAAATTACCAGAACCGACAGATTGAATGTGCCGGATCAACCGATCCTTCCTTTCATTCGCGGAGACGGGACAGGGCCGGATATCTGGGCAGCGAGTGAGCGCGTCTTCGATGCGGCAGTCGAAAAGGCATATGCCGGCAGGAAGAA
>JBARAJ010000003.1:0-17590 GCA_049791915.1 Candidatus Udaeobacter sp. | reverse complement strand
ATCGTCGGACGAGCTCTTGATGAACTCGCTAAAACGGCTTTCATATGGGCAGCGCCGGCATAGCTCAGTTGGTTAGAGCAGCTGATTTGTAATCAGCAGGTCGTCGGTTCGAATCCGACTGCCGGCTGACGCTCCGCTTTAATTACGAACTGCTCTGGCGAAGCGTTGGAGGTAAATCCGTTGGAGATTTTCGGCACTTAATTTTGCCGGACCGAGATCGAATTCTACTTTTTCGATTGTGCCCCTGAATTGTTTCGGGAGTACTTTGGCGTACTCGAATTTAGGCACGACTGGAAGGCCGTTGTCGGTGCCGATGTCCATGCCTGCGTACGAGGCGAACCGGAACGGCACACTATGTTCCATTTTCGCTTCGGCTTGTTGCTTGCCGTTGATGAATAGCCGGCTTGTGCCGCCGGTGCCGAACTCGCCGGGCTTATCGGCGGTGAACTCGTAGCGCACATTGACTTTTCCCGCGGGCACCGAGTCGCGCGAACTGATGGTGTCCAGTTTCAACCCGAGCAAACTATAAGTGTGCTTTAGGTAACCGTTTTCCACATAGAGGGAAAAGCCGCCGAGAAAACTGGACTCCGCCACGATGACGCCCTCTATTCCCGGTCGCAGTCCAAGGCCTGATCGACCAGGATTGTTGAGATCGGCGCTGATGCTGTAGGAACGATTGTAGATCGGGGGAATCATGCCGGAAGAAATATTTTCCGTTCCATTGTAGTACGTGAACTTCGTTTGGTCCGGCAAACCTTTGGGAAAGCCCCACACGGTCGCCATCTCTCCGAGCAACGGCAGCACCTGATATTTTTCGGCCTCCGACCAAAAGAGCGCGGTCAGTTCGCGTACTTTGTCGGGATACTTATCTGCAACATTGTCGGCCTGGGAGAAATCTTCGTCGAGATTGTACAATTCGCATTTGTCTTGATCGGGGCTCCACTTGCCGGGCGCGAATCGCTTGAGCGTCTCGGGATCGATTTTCCATGGAATCCGGTCGAGCCGCCAGCATGCCAGCCAGCCGTCTTTGTACATAGCGCGGTTTCCGAGAATCTCGAAATATTGTTGGGTGTGCCGGGAGGGCGCTTTGGTGTCATCGAACGTGAAGAGAAAACTCACGCCGTGCATCGGCATCTGCGCGACCCCATTGACCTGCTTTGGCTCAGGCAGGCCGGCCGCTTCGAGAATAGTGGGTGCGACATCTGTGCAATGAGTGAACTGACTACGCACACCGCCTTTGTCCTTAATGCGTTTCGGCCACGAGATCACCATGGGGTTACGAATGCCGCCGAGAGCTGACGCCACCTGCTTTCCCCATTGAAAAGGTGTATTGCCAGCCCACGCCCACGCGGCTGCGTAATGCGGAGCCATGTCGGGGCCGCCCCATTTTTCGAGACCGCCGTAGGCTTTGATGGCTTTCAACTGTTGGTCGGCCGTGAGTGGGATGCCGTTGAGCGTGGTCATTTCGTTGAACGTGCCGGTTTCCGTTCCTTCCATGCTCGCGCCGTTGTCGCCGAAGATGTAAATGATCAGCGTGTTATTAGTGAGTCCCATTTCGTCGATTGCTTTCACCACACGACCGACAGCGTTGTCCGTGTTTTCCTGGTAGCCGGCATAAACTTCCATTTGTCGCGCATAAACTTTCTTCACGTCAGGCGGGACGCTGTCCCACGCGGGAAACGCAGGGTCACGCGGCGTCAGTTTCGCGTTCGCGGGAATTACCCCGAGCTGCTTCTGACGTGCGAATGTTTCTTCGCGCAGCTTGTCCCAGCCCTGGTCAAATTTGCCTTTGTATTTGTCGCTCCATTCCTTTGGCACTTGATGCGGCGCATGCGTGGCGCCGGTTGCGAAATAAAGAAAGAACGGTTTGTC
Source organism: Candidatus Udaeobacter sp. (assembly GCA_049791915.1). Taxonomy (GTDB): domain Bacteria; phylum Verrucomicrobiota; class Verrucomicrobiia; order Chthoniobacterales; family UBA10450; genus Udaeobacter. Next base: position 15,718 of record JBARAJ010000003.1, on the reverse strand, counting down.
CGGTGCCTGCGCTTTCTGATCGCGAATCCACGAAATCGAGTGCTCGACCATCGCGTCATTTAAATAAAAATTCTTCTCCTTCGGGACGCCAACGATGCTGTTGTTCTCAGCTAGAACTGGATCGAACTGGCCGGTTTCGCCTCCAAGAAAGCCCCAGAAATAATCGAATCCGAGCGCGTTCGGCCACTGATCTAACGGCCCGGCGGGTCCCTGCTGTGCATCCGGAGTAAGATGCCATTTGCCGATTGCAGCGGTGTTATAGCCATTGAGCTGAAGAGTCTTGGCGATAGATGCGGCGCTCGTGGGCCAGTTCGTGCTGTAACCCGGCCAACCGCCAGCCAGTTCACAAATTGACCCGAATCCAACTGCATGATGATTCCGTCCCGACAACAACGCGGCGCGTGTCGGAGAGCAAAGTGCTGTTACATGGAACCGATTGTAGCGAAGTCCCCCGGTCGCGAGTTTATCTAACGTAGGCGTCGCGACAGGTCCGCCGAACGTGGATGGATTTCCGAACCCCGCATCATCGATCAACACGAGCAGAATGTTCGGCGCATCTGCTGGGGCCTTAACCGGCTGGGTAAACGCCGCTACAGATCCTTCGAGCGTCCGTTTCGTAACGCCTTCAAATGCCTGCGGCGGACGCGGCAGAACGGTTCGATCCCATTCCGTATCTGAAGCCGCGACTGATATTGATTGAGCTGTCGCAAGTGCGATGGCACCGAAGACGATGATCCATTTTCGCATCCTGATTCTCCTCCTGAAACTTGCGAGGCTAGACGAGCCGTCTTGAAAGCACACGCCAAAATTTGGAGCGGCGGATTTTCCAAGCGCCTCGGCCGCTGAAAAGCCGCCGCTCCTTCCGCGAAAGCTCCGGCAACTACAAACGCTTGAGGATGCGACGCCTTGTATTGCGCTGGACATCTGATCTCAAAGGGAAAAATACAAATGTTACGATTGCGTGACAACGCCGCAGTGGTCTGATAGAAACTCCGGGATCGAACAGAGAGTCGACCAATGGTAGTCAGAGTCACAGAACGCGAACGTGCCACCATCTTGGCCGCATTACGACGATGGCTAAGCTATCCCGCAGCAAGGGAAGCAGATCCCACCGCCACAAACCGAGGCAAGCATAAGCCGCTCGACGACGGCGAGATTCAACGACTCTGCAAACGGCTCAGCGAAATGGCAAGGAGTGGCACCGCAGCGCCGTTGCGTCGTCATTCAAACAATGGTGACGATGATAACCAGTAGCCGAAGCACATCTCTATGCGTGCATTTGGACTACAGCGCCGGAGTCGTCCAACACCCGGATAATTGCCCGCTGCGAGCGAGAGTGGGAGCGATACTTCGCGTATGCGATCGCATAACGGACCGCATCAGGCCCTGCGTACCAGATCGGGCCGTATCGAAACACATTGCTGATTAGATCAAAGCCATCTCTGTCCGTGCGGGGACGGACCTCGTAAACGTCGTGGGCCGCTGTCAATCCATGGCAGGTCTGCGCGATATGGTTGGCTTCCATAGCTCCTATGTTTCAACGATTTTGCCGGCGACAAAGGGACATTTTTGTTACTTTTTTGAGACGCGGTGCTCAGTCGGGTTTGGTGCTTTTCGATAACAGCGCCTCGTTCCAGAAACGTTTCAACATGACGCGCCCCGTTTTTCGCCGCGACCAAGATGCGGGTTACCCGACCAAAACGCGCTTCGAAGGTTCCGTTGCGCATGGCGTTTGACCTTTGGCGACTTCCAAAGGTCGCCGATGACGACAACAGCTTGCTGTCGCCCTGTTGTCAGCAGCCCAACATGGGTTCGCCTGCTTCTTCAGCCTCCGGCTCTGGAAGGGGTTGTTGTGTGCCGCTCCCCACGAGCCGTTCGAATAGCGGCGAGGCCATGAGCGTCGTGACAACCGCCATGATTACGAGCGTGGCGAAAAGTCCCTCGGATATAATGCCGCGCTGCAGCCCAATGTTAATGATGATCAATTCCATCAAGCCGCGGGCATTCATTAGTGTGCCGATGCCGAGCGCTTCGCGATTCGGAATGCCAGTTGCGCGGGCAGCTACCCAGCAGGCGACGCCTTTGCCTATAACAGCTGCGATCAACACCGCGCCGCACACAGCCCAAAGGAAGCTCGTATTGAGCAAGCCGATCTTTGTGTTCAAACCCGAGTACGTAAAAAAGAGTGGAAGCAGCAACGCGACAGTAAGCGGCTGAACACGGCTGATAATATCGCGCGCGACAACCCCGCGCGGCATCGCTGCACCCATGACGAATGCGCCGAACACCGCGTGCAAACCGATGAGATCGGTGAACCACGCACCCAGAGCCATGAGTGCCAGGCCGACCACCAACCCAGATTCGGCGAGCGTTCCGTTTTTTACCAGCCAGACTTTGGCACGAAGCAGCAACGGTCGGACGATTAACAGCGTTACGGCCACGTAAGCAACGCCACCGGCGATGTTGGCGAGGGCGTGACTCCAATTTTTCTCGAAACTCGCGAGTACCACCGCGAGCAGACACCATGCCGTTGCATCGTCGATTGCCCCGGCGCCCAACGCCACGGTGCCCATGGTTGTGCCGGTAAGTTTTTTGAAATGAATGATCCGTGCGAGCATCGGAAAGGCGGTGACACACATAGATGCGCCAAGAAAAAGCGTCGCCTCCGAGAGCGAAGTCGTCTTTGGAAATAGCGCCGTGTGGTCAAACAGAATCCGAGCCAGACCAGCACCCAACACGAAAGGTGTCACCATTCCGGCTACCGACACGGCGATCGAGCTTTTCAATTTGCGGCGCACGATGTCGATCCGGAATTCCATTCCCACGACAAACATGTAAAGCGCGAGACCTAGTTGCGAGGCTGGGAACAAATAGCTCTGGGTGTCGCGCATTTTCTGAGCGGTGTCCCATGGGAAGAGCCAATGCTGAGCGTCCGGCAACAGCAAACCGAACAGCGATGGTCCGAGCAGCACGCCGGCCAGCATCTCGGCCACGACTTGCGGCTGGCCGAGTCGCGCGGCGATCGCTCCTACGAGCCGACAGAACAAGAGAATGACGGCGAGCTGAATAAAAAACTGAACGGCAAGATGTACGTTGTTCATCGACTGACTTACGCGGTCTGGACTTTAACGGAATGAGGCCGAATCAGACAAGGTGAACATTGCCTTCTAACCGTCGTAGAAAGCGACTATTGAGCGTGGGTGCGTAGCGTTCGACGACCTTGATTTGTAGCCACGGCTGGCAGAGGACTGCCCGCCCTACCAATTGGGCTAGCGCGAATCGGGGCGGCGCAGGTAGAGGGCTCTGCCGCCCATGTCGATCACCGCGAAATTGGTCGACAAATAATCTTCGCCCAAGACGCCGGCATTGGATTCCGCCGCCGATTTCGAGAGTAGAACGTCGCCTGATACGTGCGCCACAACCACCTCGGCATTTGCCAGTTTGAAATTTCCGATCGCCAGTTCCTTCACGGCGGCGCGATTCACACCTTCCACCAAGCCGCCGGCGCCTCCCGCGCCATAGCCCGCAAGCGGGGTCACGCCCGTTCCGGATTTCACGGCGACTTGCGTGTCGATCAGCGTGGTCGACGAGCCGGTGTCCACGAGAAACCGTGTCGCGTGTCCGTTCAGCGCGCCTTCAACATCGTAGTGAGCATTCGCGTTGAGTCGCATCGGGACTCTCGTAAAACCGCGACTGGCCAGGAAACTCGCGAGACTCTGGCTCACGGCAGAGCTTGCGCCGTTAGGATTGATGTAAAGCAGCTGCCGGGTGCAATCGATGATCATCCCAAACTTGACCATCTCGCGCGCGCCAAGCACACCATTAAGATGTGCTATCGCTTTGGAATCGGAGATGTGCGATCCGGTCGCGGCAGCGCTGCGCTCCGGATTCATGCCGGACAAATCGGCGATCGCCACAGGGACGTTTGTCACCATGCAATTGCCCATCGCGATGCTTTTCACTTTACTCGTCCCGAATCGTTCCCAGGCGCGGCCAAACAAACCGCCGACACTTGAGTCAGTCTTTTCCACAGCAAGACCGAACGTATTTACGCTGTTCCGATCGATGAGCGTATAGGGCGATCCGGTATCGATCATCAGCGCGCCGTGCCGATTATTTATGGAAACCGGAACCAACAGATGATTGCCGTATCGTCGTTCCAGCTTCGCGCCGGCAAGTCCCTGGCTGGCCAGCGCCCCAGCGAGTGTGCCGCTGGGTTGCTGTCCTTGTGCGCAAAATGGCATCACCGTTCCGAGCAAAAGTATTGGGACCAACTTGTTCATGCACCGGTTTTAGAACAAAGGCCGTCGCCTCGTCCAGTCCCACTCGAGGCCGCGCACTCCAGGCTTCAGCGCGATGGGTCAGGATGTAAGATCCGCGTCAGCCTTGGCTTTCAGTCGCGTACTTCTCGGCGCCGAGAAAGTGCAGCGACACATACGGCTCGTCGCCAATGACCCAGCTATCGTGCGGCACCGGCGGAACGTAAAACAGGTCGCCTGCGTGAAGCTCAATTACGCGACTATCGTCGAACGCAACTGTCGCGGTTCCCGAGAGAACAAGCCCGACATGTTCAACGGGACAGCGCGTCGTGCCAACACTCGGACCAACGTGCTCGCTCCATTTCCACCCAGGCTCATACGTCGCACGACCAATTGTGATTCCGCCAAGATGGACCAACTCGAATTTCCCTTTCTGCATCATGCGCACTTCATCCGGAGCGTCGAACGATTTCAGAATGATCGCTATCTCCTCGCTGTTCATCCGCCACTGAACATCGAAAACTCGCTCTTAAAAATCAAAAGCAACTTTTCGGATTCCCTTGCGATCATTTATGGATTGGAAAAAGCGCTTCGAGGCCAGGTGATTTGGTGCCGGAAAGATAAAGGTAGCCCGTGAATCGAGGGTAATTGTCAGGATCAGACTGCCAGCTGTAGGTGACGTCATACTCCTTGCCGTCAAAACGAAAACGCATTCTTAACACGGGAATACGATCAGTCCCTGCTACGGTGTCGAATCGAGCCACGCATCTATCGGTCTCACCTTCGACGGTTCTGGCCACTTGTAGAACTCCTCCTTCCTCTCGAAGCGTTACATGTCCATTGTAGGCTGCACTTGAATCAGCCTTGCGCCCGATGAGGTCATACTCGCCGGTCATGTAACTTCGCAGGAATTTTTCATCGAGCGGCTTGCGGTCGCCGTCCGCATAGCGTGAGGAATCGGCGAATAAGATCATCACTAAAATTGCAAGAAACGCTCTCATAAAACGAGGCATTCAATCGGCGGAATCCTGCCAGTTTCGCCTAAACAATAATATCCCTAACACGGCGCACCAACCGAACCAGGCAGCGAAAAGGGCTCTTTGTGCAAGCCCGTGAACGGGCTTCACGTAAGCCCAAACCGGTGCAGCAAATGCGCTTAAGTTCAAGGCGATTGCCGCCCAAATGAGTGCAAAGAAAATCCACGAGAGCATAACAAGGGTTTTTGCTCGTGGGTCCCGTCTCCAAGTGAGGGCAAAGACAAGCGGTGCTTGGTATCCAATCAGTTCCGACATGCCGAAGACGTTGTGAGCCGGATGCGGGTAGGCGAACAATCCTACTCCCGCAGCCGACAACGCCATGAATCCTATTAGGTATGCGGTAAATCGAGAGTGGTCGGCTGCAACTGATACGTCACGAACCGCCGAGGCGAAAACAAAAATGCAGGCCGCAACGCAACCTAACATGATGGCGAAGGGAACTCTGGCCGGAGCGCCAATTTCTCCAATCTCGCTCACCGTCTGACGCACGTGACTATAGTCGGGAATCAGCAGCGCCAGGCCAGCTACTCCGAAACAAAGAATGACTCCGGCCAGAGGTCCGGAGAGCAACCGATAGTTTCGTGTCATGTGTCCAATGTGAGAGGTCTTCGTTGTCGAAGGCATTTGCACTGGCCTCGGTGGCTACGCGAAGCGCATCAATAGTAGGAGCGATATCACGGCCAGCACGATCCCGATCACCTCAAAGTAGTTCAGTGACTCCCGGAACAACACCACGCCGATCGTGGTAAGCAGCAGCACCAGCGAGACAGAGTAAAGGACGCTGATGGTAGCCAGCTTCAGATGTCTCATTACGAACACCCAGCCGAAGGCGGTCGAGGCGTAGAGTGCGAACCCGAGGTAAAACCAACTCGCTCGGAGCGGCTGCTCGCGCGCGCTGGCGAGCTTGAGAAAGTAGTCACCCAATACACCAATCACGCTGAACGCAATCGTGATGAGCACGGCGAGCGTCCTCGTTCCCATTTGTCGGTTTTGCTGGCTGTTAACTTAAACCTCGCGCAGGTACCCCCAGGTATGCAGCTTGTCATGGTCCTCGAGCCACCGCTCGCCGATGTCATCGCGGTAGTACATGTCTGGAATCATGATGTTTCGGATGCGCGAATAGGCCTGTGCCTGTGCTTGCTGCATCGTCTGCCCGAGTCCGCAGACCACCAGGACCACGCCGGAAGTCCCGGCCACGTACCATTGTCCGTTCACCTGCATCACGTCCTCGATATGTACCTCTTCGGGAATACCTTTTTTGAAAAGGATCGCCGCGTGCTTCGATACGGAGAGGAACGTGGCGTCATCGTCGAATGGGAACGGTGAAACGACGACTCGGACGCCGATCTGGAAGCCGCTCTTCACTTTCAGCTTTGGATTCACGCCTGTCGCCAGATCCGCGAGGAACTGGCCAATGGGCGTAGTCATGCCCTCCTGCTGAATGCTGATGGTCGGATAGCCGAAGCGCGCAGTGAACTCGAGCGGATAAATACCGTTGCCGTTCACGATGCAGTTGAGATCGATATACCCGACGTAGCCCTCAGAGGCGAGCTTTGCTTCCATCTTCTTGAGTGTGGAATTGAACAGCTTGTTAGGGCCGCTCCAGAACATCGCCGTGCCCATCTCGCCGGTAGACGGACCGATGTTGCCGGGGAAGAGCTTCTTGTGCTCAAAGTTTACGTTGAGCGGATAGATGAACTCCTTTCCGTTGAAGAACGCGCCGACTGCGACCTCCACACCGGTCATGCGCCGCTGCAACTGGAACTGCCTGATCTCGTCCGGGAAGGATTTCTTGTACGCCTCGAGCACGCGGATTACGTCCTGCCCGTCGTCCTCATCACCAACGAACAGGCGACGTTTCACGTTAGCGGCCGTCCCTGAAGGCTTGATGACGTACCGCTCAGGATTTTCCTTCACGTAAGCGATCGCGTCGTCGAAGTTATCGAAATCGCGGTAGGACACGATGTTGATGCCCTCCTTCTTGAGCTCCTCCTGCCCAAACGAGCGATCGTCCTCGAGCCGGTCCGTGTACGGTGTGCCTCCTACCACGAGCTTGCCCTTCGCGCGCAGCGCCTGGGCCTTCTCACCTTGGCCGAGTGTGTCATCGAAAACGACGACGTCGGCCCAATCCACTTCGCGCTGCCAGTCGCGCACTTTTGACACGAAACCATCGGCGATGTCGCGCTCCTTTTCGTCCTCAATGCAATAGCGCACTTCGTGGCCTTCCTTCGCCACCTGCCAGGCGATGTCACTGATGAGCCCGGTGATCGAAACGAAAAGAAACTTGCGCTTATCGCTGTTCATAAAGCCAGCTGAAGTACAGTGGGATTATGCATAAGCCGGCGTAGTTGGCGAATCGTGTCCGAAATCGACCGCCTAAAAGAATCCGCGGAGGAATGCTGCCGCTTTATCCGAGATACCCACGATTTTGTTCGTTGCCTGGCGATAGAATTTGAAATTGAGTTCGGTCTCGGGGCGATCGTCGTTCCAGTCGCAAAAATGTTTTAGCTCGCTGCGCCCGAGGCGCCGCTTCGCGAGCGCAATGCGTCGAATAGTGATGCTGACCCGCGGCGTTTGCCTGGCGACCCCGCGTTTCCTTGCGATCGCTTTCGCCGAAGTGACGACGCCGCTCGCAATGAGACCTGGCCCGCCTTCGTTCTCGCTCGCGAAGACAAAGATCATGTCCCTACTGGCGATCTGCTTCCCACCGTACATCGTCTTCTGAGTGGCGAACGCGAACGTTCTCGCCCGCGGATCGATAACCGCAGCTTTGATCGCGAACGTCATTTTTGTCCGCCGCTCACCAGCTCGCGGTATTCGAGCCAGAACGCGGAGACGTTCTTCAGACCAGAACCCCGAAGGACCTCTAAATCCCCAGCCAGGGTGAGTGGTTGATCACGCTCGTTCTTTTCGAGATCAGCCAGGAATCGGCGCGTCGATTCTGAATCAGCGAATCGGTTGTCGGAGCTACGCGCGCGTTCCACAATTCCAGTTACACGAAGTTCCTGTAAGCGGCTCTCCAGTTCGGGTGAATCGGCGACAATCAGGTCCGCGTTCACGAACCAACCGCGCGGCACAAGAAGCTCAACCACTTGTCTCAGCACCGTCTCCTTGTCGGAGCGGCTAAGGTGATGAAGCGCGTACGCAGAAAATACGACATCGACCGTGCCGACCTCCGGCGCCAGCTCTTGCAATTGTCGAAAATCACCGATGACGAACTCGACTCGTGACGCCAGGGATATTAGGCGCGCCTTCGCCAGCTCAACCATGGCCTGAGCGCCGTCAATGCCGAGGACCCGGCTGTTCGGAAAATAGTTGAGAAAGCACTCAGTGAAGTAACCGGTACCGATACCTACATCGATTGCTCGAAGAGGTGTTGTCTTGGGAAACGGCAACACCTCAAGAGCGATTTGGACCATCTTTGATCGATTCGGGTGCATCAGCTCCATATCGGCGTCGTACGTTTTGACGCGCTGCGATACGTCGTAAGCCGCGATGCTTCGTTCAGTCATCGATAAGCTGGCTGTTCAAAGTCCAATGATCATCAGCCGACACCACAAGTAGCTCAAACCGAACGCCGGATTAGATCGTGCGGATGAAATTATCCGACAGCGTGAAGACAGACCTCGTGCCAGATGCCGGGAACACCATCGAGGTGATAGAGCGCATCACCTCCATGATAAAAGCCAACATCTCTCACTCGGGCCGTTTGCCCAGCGTAAGAGAGTTGCTCTGCTTGGAGCTTGTCGTGAAACTGCCATTCGCGTCGGAATCGCTCCAACTCAGCACGTTCAGCAATACGAACCGTCGTGCCAACTTGAAACTGTTCGTGATACGGCTTCATCGCGGAGTGCACGTTAGGCCGACTTAGCATCGATAGTAGTCTCGTTGGAACTGCATCTGCCCTATTTCTTTTGGCATGAGGACCTGACGTTTGGGTGGATTGTGGCGCGATCTATTTTCGTTTCAGCCTTCATAAATCATCCTGGTCTATTTCGCGGATACCGGCCGAGAACGAGTTCCGGAATGCAACTGAGCACGATCGCGCCAATAATTGTTATGTTACCAATCCATTTCCACCCGGACGGCCCAAACGGGAGCAGCCCAATACCATATCCCAGCGAAGTAACAGCACAGAGAATGAAAAACGGGCCTGTGAAGTAACAATGAGTGCGGCCGCACCGGGAGGCATTCAGCAAACATACTGTGCCCATGAACCCGAGTGACAACGTCCACAAAACCGTTTTCAAGCCGGGCGATACAAAGAAGCCGAGCGCAAACGCAAACGACGGAAGACACCAGAAAAGGAACATCTTCGTCCCGCTGCATAACAGGTCGCGCTGCTGTTGGCCGCAGGCGCTGGGCATGTCTTTCATAGTTGCCAGAGTTTAGCTTAAGTGGGCGCTCTAATCTCGACCATATTGCCATCTTGCAAGCCGAAATCATTTCTCAGATTGACGGCGGCGACGATCTCGACGACCCACGGATCCCGTCGATCCCTTACAGCAGTCGTCGGCGTCCACAAGAACGCCCTTCGATAATCGGGAAGTTACACCGCACCGGGGCCGTTGGCGTCATCGCTGGCGCCGGCGCTTGCTCACGGCGAGCCAGGGCACGCCGCAGTAGGAGTCCGCCACTACCCAAGCGGCGGCCGTCAACGCCCAAGAATCGACGAACTCGCTCCATTGGAAGGCACTAGGCCCTGCCGCCACGATAGGGAGCCACACAAGCAGCGTGAACAAGCCAAGTTGCAACGCCGAGAGGACGGCTGCGAGCCGTGCATATACACCGATGAACACCGCTAAGCCCGCCGCGATGAAGGTACAGCCGGTGAAGTACGCCCAGGCCACGTGCCATGGCAGCCAGCCAGGCACCACCGCAACGGTCTCTTTGAGATACGTAAAGTGGGCTACGCCGAAGGGGATCAAGCCCAGGCCGTAGAAGACCCTTGCAATGCGCAGACCATTGTCGCCTGTGGCGAAACCGAGGTGATCCTTGTCCCGGTCAGAGGCGAACCAGGCGTAGAGAACCCAGGCCGCTGCCACCATCATCGCGCTCTCACCGCAGGCCCACCAGGTATCTGTCGCAGTGGGAGCGAAGAAAATGTGAGACACCCTAAACAGCAGTAGCCAAACGACGAGATAGGCGAGCAGAACGCGGGCAGCGACGACGGCGGTGGGCTGCCAGAGGAGGGCTATGCCAGATCCCAGGGATACCAAGGCGCAGAGATAGGCCAGTACCTCGCGGGCCGGGACACCTTTCGACACCCCACTCCATATCGGAATGAACTCGCCCTTGATCAGGCCCAGGACTCCGAGGCCGATCATGGTCGCAGCAAAGACCGCATGCCCAAAGCTTGCGATGCCCATCGCCCTTCCTTTAGTGGTATTCCAGCTCATCGACCCGGTTCCTGCATATTCAAACTGCGGCCTAACGAAAGAGAGATAAGCCGCGGCAGGTTGCCGTGGCAAGCACGCTGAATGGCGCCCGCGGGAAGCGGTGCCACATGGGCGGGCAACCCGAAAGCTGAATTAGCGGGAGTGAATGAGTCAACTCATTTCGAAACGGGGCTGTTGGCTTCGCCCCAGACGAGGCAACGATGATAATGGCTCTTAGCAGTTATTCCTTGGGCCGTTCCGCGACGGCAAAGAAATTCCATTCCCACGTCTTGCCGTTATCTGGTGAAAAGGCCTGACCCCACACAGGGCGGTCTTTGTTCCGCGCATCCCAGCGGAACACGACGAGGATCGGTTTGCCATTGAGCGTGTCTTTGCCAAAAAAATGGCCCACGCCGTTTTGGTCGAACGACCCGACAACGGGCGGCTCCATCTTTCCGGTGTTGCTCGCGATCCAGTAGAGACTCCAAAGCCGTGTCTTCGGGTCGAATAATCGCAAGGTGAGACCTTCGAAAAGTTTGCCTCCCATTCCGGGAAACTGCGTGGTCGAGTATGTGTCAATGTCGGCCGCACCGTTTAGAATCTTCGTATTCACGTCCGAGGCATCGAACTCCGTCCAGGTGCGGCAATTGGCCAGCCGCTTATCCAGGTGACGGTTGTGCATTTTCCATTTCCCGACCAAAAAATCGAAGTCGTTAGGCGAGGAATTGGGTGAAGCGGTCATCTTGAGTTCGCCCTGAGCGTCGAATTCCACCTTGGGAATGGGGATACTTTCGTCCGCCGTCAGCTCTTTATTTTGCGCCGGAGCAAAATGGGAAAGCGCCAGGACCAGACTGATGATCAGGCAATTTCCAGGAACGAAAGTGCGTCGCATCGCTCAACCTAAAAATAAAGCCGATCAGTAGCAAATCACCGCCGTTACTGCGTGTCAGGAGGGCTGCGGTCTGACGGCACTTTGCACAAACGCCTCGATACCGGATGAAGTAGCAAGCCTTGCCGTTCCCACTGTTTGGATGGACTCGAGCTCTTGAATGTAGTCGGTGGGTAGCTGCCAGTATCTTGCACCTGCGACAATAAGGTTTTTGTATTCGCAATCCGGCAAGGGTGGATTGGGTTGTGGATGGCCGCGATAGAGTGCAACAAGGAGCGGCCGTTTTGCATCGCCATCGCGCCATACGTAGTGATTTTCGCGAGTGTACTCGTTTTGGTCGTCGGGTCGTCCGGGATTGAAGTCTTCGTCTTTGTCCAGGTTTTCCAATTCATTGTCCAGAAGCTCGTAAACGACACCCCAGACCTCTTTCGTTTCATCGCGCAAGATGTCTGCAACGCCACATCGTCGACTGTTAGACCTAAGCGTAAAGGCAAGCCGATGTGAGGGCAGTTTTCCCCGACAAACAAACCTTGCCGATGGGCAGCGCTCCTTCATCTGCGCCGCATGCATATTTGAGCCGTATGCGAAATAGAACATCAGTGTTGTTGATGTTATGCGGCGCCGGAGGCCGGCAGAGCGTCAATGTTTCTGGTATCCGAAGAAACCGCGGCGGCGGATGATTGTGCGGGTAATGGGAATGATCCTTTGCTCGCTGGCAGTGGAAATCGTGCTGACTGCGCTTTGTGTCGGCGACTGGACAGCGGGTGCGCCGCGCTAAAGCGGTTAATGGTTGAGTGTTGAGAGTTCTTTACTTAAAGCGGAGTTTCCAAATCGGCTTCACCCATTGCGGCAGGCCAGACTCTGCCGATGATGATGGCGTCGCCGCGAATTGTGTAAACGATTTTCCACCGACGGAAAATCAATTTCCGCCAGCCGCCATCACGCAACTCGTCCAAGACGCTTCCGACTTCGGGATGCTCGAGAAGGATCTGCGCACGGTCGTAGATTCCAATTCCAATTCGAGCTGCGGCCTGCGGATCGCGGCGTGAGATATAGCGAACGATTGCTTCGATATCCGCCGATGCTTTTTCGGTCCAAATTATTTTCGGGTCCATTCACCAATGCGAGCTTTCATCTGCTCGTTCGTGATGACGCGGCCGTGTTCGATGTCGTGTTCAGCTTCTCGCACGGCAGCGAGAAATGCGATTTCATCTGCCGCATCGCGATAATCGATGTCGTCTGGAAGTCGATTGATCGCTTGAAGAACCTGTTCTTTAACGCTCACGATGCAAGATTAGCGGAAACGGAAGCGGTTCGCAACGCAGGCAAATAAGAGTTCGCGACTCGCGAGGGCGTGGGCTTGCCGGATCTGCGCGTTTCGGCTGGCAGCCGAAACTGACACGCCAGCGGCGTGTGCTCCCCAGATTATTTTTCATGCTCCGGTTCGGAGCGAAGATGCGCTCGCCACGCACCAATCCTTTCAATATCGTCGCGGCGTATGGACTTTAAGAATGTTTACCTCTTCTCTCGGACCATGATGGGAAAGCTCTTCATGACCTGCGCGCTTGGTTGCCTCTTCGGATGTGGAGCGAAAAATCAAGCGGCGGATGGCGCGACCTCTGCCGATGCGATCAAAACGCCGGCCACAGTGGAACAAGCAGCCCAAGTCCTCGATCTTTCAACGTTCCCGCTCATGGACGGTGCGAGGTCCGCTGAGTCGCGTCACGTTGCCAACCTTTCTTACGTCGCGCCCGGCGATCCGAAGAAAGCGTTGGAATTTCAGCGGAAGGCCTTCACCGCGCAAGGCTGGAAAGAGTTGCCGAACAGCACCATCACCGACGAATCGGCCAGCGCGATGTTCTCGCGTGACGGGTTCGTCGTCTCGCTGTCGGTCATTCCCTTTGAAGCAACCGGCGTGTCGGTCAGGCTGCAAAATCTTGGCAACGTAAAACCGGGCAAGCTGCCGGTTCCTCCGAACGCAAAGCCCGTTTATATAGGCGAGCCGACTGCGATGTATGCCACCGATGGGCCCGTGCCTGTGACTGCGGACGCCATTCGGAATCTATTCGTCGCGCAAGGCTGGGTGCCTTATGGCAAGGCCGGCGATTCGGACTACTTCAAACAGAACGCAATTCTCGCGACGGTGACTGTCTCGTCCGCACCCGCGCGGGGCGGGAAGACCATGACCCAGTATTCGAATCAGCTAATTTCGTCTGACATTCCCGCGCCGCAGGACGTCGAGGATTTGCGTTACGTCGATGAGCCGCCGGAACTTACGTTTGCGACGACGAACCAGGACGCCATCGTCGATTTTTATCGAAAAACTCTGGCCGCCGCGGGCTGGAAATCCACGATGGATAAGATGGTCGACGTCGATGAGAAGCCGACCATGATCTTTCGCAATCCCGCGAAGGAAATGCTCACGCTTGCGACAACCGGCGTGCTTGGCGGCAAGCTTCTCGTGTCGGTTCGTTTTCAAAGCGCGGCGGAAATTGCCGAGCTCGATCGCAGAATAAAAGAGGAGGCGCCGAAGCTTCGCGCCGCCGCGGAAGCGAAAGCGGCGAAAGAGGCTGCCGAGTTGGCCGAACGAAGCAAGGTGCGGAAAGTCGCCGTCACGCTGCCCGCGGAAGCGAAAGACGTGAAGGAGACGAAGGACGAGATCAAGTTCGCTGTCGGCAAAGGGAAAGCCAAAGCGGCTGTCGAATTCTTTCGGAAACAGTTTCGCGAAGCGGGTTGGAAAGAAAATTTCGCCTCAATGGCAGGCATGAGCGGCGCAGCCTCTTTCTCAAAAGAAGACGGGCAGAATGTGACCGTGACCTACACCGATACGCCGATCTCGCCCACCGAGGTGAGTCTATCGGCGATGCGAGGGGAACTGGAAGCGGCGAGGTAGACTCGGAAGTCGGAAGTCGGAAGTCGGAAGTCGGAAGTCGGAAGTCGGAAGTCGGAAGTCGGAAGTCGGAAGTCGGAAGTCTGGGGAGCGTACGCGGCTCGGCGACCGCTCTCCCAATCACTTTGCACCAACACAAACGAACCGATAAGGTCGCGTTTATGAATGCTCCTGCGAATCCAAACAAAGGGCTCTGGGAAAAAGGCGATTTCACGCGCATCGCCGACACCATGCGCGAAAGCGGCGAGGCGCTCGTGCAGCGACTTGGAATCACTAAAGGACTCAAAGTGCTGGATCTGGGCTGTGGCGATGGCACGACGGCATTGCCTGCGGCGAAACTCGGCGCCGACGTAGTGGGCATCGATATCGCGCGGAATCTGGTCGAGGCTGGGAACAGGCGCGCCCAAGAGCTCGGCCTAACGAACCTGAAGTTTCAGGAAGGTGACGCGTCGAATCTGGAGCAGGTGCCGGACAAGAGTTTTGATCTCGTCGTCAGCATCTTCGGAGCGATGTTTGCGCCCAAGCCGTTCGACGTTGCCAAAGAGATGGTGCGCGTCACGCGGCCGGGAGGTCGCATCGTAATGGGCAACTGGATCCCTAACGATCCGACACTCGTGGCGCAGATTTTGAAGATCAGCTCAAACTACACGCCGCCACCGCCGGAAGGATTCGTTAGTCCAATGACGTGGGGCGTCGAGAGTAATGTCATCGAGCGTTTTACTGCGGCGGGAATTCCGAGAGACAACATCTCGTTCGCGCGGGACACGTTCACTTTCAATTTCCCGAGCACGCCTTCGGAGTTCGTGGATGAATTCAGGAAATACTATGGACCTACCATGAGTGCGTTCGAAGCCGCGGAAAAACAAGGACGAGCGGGTGAGTTACAAAAACAATTGGAAGAGTTGTTCAATAGTCAGAACAACGCGGCCCGAGGGCGGGCCGTCTCCAACAGTCAGGAAGGCACGTCGATTCCTGCAACCTTCCTGCGCGTTACAGTTGAGAGAAAGTAGGAAGTAGCATCGTTTCGGCTGGCAGCCGAAACGGGCACGCTAGCGGCGTGCGCTCTCCAGATAAGATGCGGCTGACACAGCCGCCGCTACAACGATCAGGGTTTGGCTGGTTCGGAACTCTCTTTGTACACGAATGGAATGTGGTCGGGCGTGATGATTCGCGCGATGTCGCGGACCATGACGCTTGCAACGCCTTCAACCGGCTCGTTAGCCTGGTAGTTTATCCACGCAAGGATCGTAATGCCCGTCTCTGGC
>JBARAJ010000002.1:0-9054 GCA_049791915.1 Candidatus Udaeobacter sp. | reverse complement strand
GCATTACCGATATTGATGTGACGCAGGCAATCCTGCCTGCGTGGCTCGAGAAGCGGCGGTTTTCGAGCCGACTGTGGAGGCGATCTGGAGATCGCGTCTCATTGAGAAGACGCAGACAGGATTGTCTGCGTCACTGCTGATTCGGCGTGACGATTGAGTCGGTCACGTGCAACCGGGTCACTCTTAGCTCGCCAATTTCCAGTCGCTTGATTTTTGCACGGCCGATGACCAGCCGGCCAATGGCTATGAATCCGATCGCCACCGCACTGAGCGCAACAGCGCCGACTGCAATCGCGCCGATTGATTGCGCACCTACGGCTAGCGCGCGAATTGCGACGGGGCCGAATGTTCCTCGTGTTTCCTCAATTTCGTTTGATTTCATCTCGTTACCTCCGCGCTCATGACTTCAACGTAGCTACAGTTCGACTGTCCGCCACGTCGCCATTGTCCAGAAATATGGACTCGCCGGTTATTCTTTGCCGCCTCAGTGAGTATTTTCGTTTCTTGCTTCGGCGCACCAAGCCGGACCGTCGACCCCGGGCCGTGAAAATCGAACATGATTTGCGGCGTACACGGCTCGCCGGGATACAGCGTGACCGAGCCGACTTGGTCGAAATGCACACCGGCCGGCACCGCCCTCGCCTGCGCCGCCGGCTTCTTGATCTGCGCGCAACCAACCATTCCGGCCAGAGCGGCCGCTGCGACTACCCAACTCAATAACAGCTTTTTCATATCGACGGAACTTCTTGCGCGCGGCATTTATCGCCCCACTTCGGCGATTTTGCGCGAAAGATAGATTGAAAAATAGCCGGCGTAACGCTCCTGCAAATCCGGACGTTGCCAATCTTTGCCTGTTAAGGTTTTCCGGCAATCAAGCGCGCCACAGTTGCATTCGACGGAATAATCGTCGTCATCGGTCATCGCCCAATCGTGCGTGAGCTCTTCGCCAGCGCGAATGTCGCGCATCGCCACGAAGGTGATCTCGCCGCGCATCCCGAGATTCGCGTCGCATGAGTGATTTGAATACAGCATCGATAACTCGCGTTCTTCTTCGGTCACCGGCGCGATGAACAGATCGCCATCAATCTGAATTTCCACGGGGCCAAGCACAGGCGTGATTTTTTCACGCAAAGTTTTTCGATCAACAATGTGACCGCCTTTCACGGCGACGATTTCGTTTTTGGCAATATCAGTTATCGCAAATAGACCGCGTCCGTGAATTTTACTCTCGCGCACTTCGGTTTTTGAAGAGCGGTATGAAAGCGGTATCATCGCGCAAAATAGCCAAGGTGAAACGCGTTGTCCTCAACGCGTTGGCAATGGAGACGGCCCGCCCTCGGGCCGTTGGTCGGCCGCGCGAGGGCGCGCCGGCTCCAACATCGTCTTCGGAGAAGCCGATCCACCTTTTATGCTCTTGCGCCCCTCCGTTTTCGGCGAGAGGCAGGAAAGCCGAACCATCGCAACAGATTAGTTGTAGAGGCTGCCGCGGCGAGCGCCGTTACTGCGGTTGACACAACCGCCGCTACAACGTTGCGTTCATGCTCCACTCCGCATGAAATCTCGCAAAGCTGCGGTTATTTTCATTCTCGTCACGGTGACTCTCGACATCCTGGCGATGGGTTTGATCATCCCCGTTCTGCCGAAGTTGATTCTAGATTTTCTCGGCGGCGAGATGACGGATGCGGCGAAGTGGAGTGCGCGCTTCGCGGTGGTCTTTGCGCTGATGCAGTTTTTCTTTTCACCCTTGCTCGGAGTTTTGTCAGATCGATTTGGAAGACGGCCGGTCATCCTGCTCTCAAATCTCGGTCTCGGATTGGATTACATCGTGATGGCGATGGCGCCCACGTTGAGCTGGCTTTTCCTCGGCCGAATTATTTCAGGAATCACGACTTCAAGCATTCCCACCGCGATGGCTTACATCGCCGACGTTACGCCGAAAGAAAAACGAGCCGGAGCGTTCGGACTGATCGGCGTGGCATTCGGCGTTGGATTCACATTCGGACCAGCAATTGGTGGATTGGCTGGCGATGTCAATCCGCGTCTCGCGTTTTGGATTGCCGCCGCGCTTAGTCTGGCGAATTGGCTCTGGGGTTACTTTTTCGTTCCCGAATCTTTGGCGAAAAATCAGCGAAAAGAATTCAAGTTGCGGCGAGCGAACCCGGTCGGCTCACTCAAGCTATTGCGTTCTCATCACGAACTTTGGCGGCTAACCACGATCCAATTTCTGGCCTATCTCGCGCACAATGTATTTAGCGTCTGGGCTCTTTACGCGATTTATCGCTACAGCTGGAGCCAGGGAATGATCGGACTGTCGCTCATGATTGTCGGAATCGTCACCGCCGCGATTTCCGGCGGATTGACTGGCAGAATGGTGAAACGTTTCGGCGAAAAACGGACGCTTTACATCGGCCAGTTTTTTGGATCGAGCGGAATGCTTGTCGCCGGGTTGGCCAAAACAGGCGCGTGGTTACTGGCTTCGATCCCGATCATTTCACTTTGGAACATTTCCATGCCAGCCGCGCAAAGCATGATGACTCATCGCGTCAGTGAGCGCGAGCAAGGCGAATTACAAGGCGCGCTCCAGAGCATGCGCTCGATCACGTTCATTATTGGCCCATGGTTATTCCTTCGAATTTTTGGATGGTTCATCGATCCAAAAAGTCGCATTCACCTTCCAGGCGCACCGTATTATTTGGCAGCCGCTTTTCTTTTTGCTGCGATGCTGATGTCGACACGCATCAAGCAAACACCGCTCCAATCACAAGCGGCGATGCCGCCGAGCGTGCCGTTGGTGCCGCCAGAGATGACCGCGACTGGCGCTGCGCCGATTACCGATGCGGAAGAAAATATTTGAGCATTCAGGTCGCGTCAGCGATTGAGTGAGTGTGAGAGCAGGTGCGCGTTCCTTGATCGCCGCAATCACGATCTGTTCCTGGATCGCGGTCTCGAATCATTGCGCGTTCGCGGCGGTCTCAAAGAAAATCGACAAGGCGCAAACCGAGTGCCCATTCCATTCCAAGCCAGCGAAACAAAAAGAACAATCCTCGCAGGTGCAGTGCTGCAAAATCCTGCGCGCTGTCGTTTTTGCGAAAACAAAAGATTGGGCACGGAATGACGCCAAATTCTGCGCTGCGAATTTTCCCGTTCAGGCGGGTGCGTTCGTTGTGTGTTCGTCGCGAGCTGTTGCGCCGCTGTTGCTCGACACCGGACCACCCCGCGCATTTTCGTTCGCTGAATTGATCTTGCAGCGAAGCCTTCTCGCCCACGCTCCGCCGAGCCGCGCCTAATCGCGAAGATTCACGTCTTCCGGGGAGCGCACGCGACTCGCGTGCCGTTTTCGGCGCCCTCGCCGAAAAATCCTGCGTCTCACCTTAGCTCCGACGGTTCGGTGCGCTCCGCAGAGGACGAAAGGCACAACCAGAATTTCCAAATTACCCGTGAACAAGCTAACTCTGCTCTTAGCGATGGCTGTCGCGCTCGCGACAAATGTCACCGCGCAGGTAACGGCGATTGACCTCAATCGTCCGCAGATGGAGCACGAGCAGGAGAAGACGCAGAAGTACACCTGCCGGATGCATCCCGAAGTCATAACCGATCATCCGGGAAATTGTCCGAAATGCGGAATGAAACTCGTGCCGATAAAAGAGCAGAAACGTTCAACATCGAACATCGAACATCGAACATCGAACGTCGTGCAGCCTGAGGCACATTCGTCGCATATGTTGCACCCGTCCGATGCAACGCACCACGGTGAAATGGAAATGTCGATGCACTCCACCATCGATCTCGCTGATCCCATGAGCCGCGAAGGCTCGGGCACAAGCTGGTTGCCGGATTCGTCGCCGATGTACGGACGCATGTTCATGTTCGACGAGAATATGCTTATGTTGCACGGCGCGATTTTTCCGCGCTACACAAACGTCAGCACGCGACGCGGCGATGATCGAATCGATGCGCCGAACTGGTTCATGGCGATGTTTTCCCATCCGCTCGGCGACTCAACTCAGTTCGGTTCACGTTTAATGATGAGCCTCGATCCGCTCACCGAAGGCGGACGCGGTTATCCGCTTCTGTTTCAAACCGGCGAAGCGTGGAACGGAGAGGCATTACATGACCGCCAACATCCGCACGATCTCTTCGACGAACTTTCGTTCAGCCTTTCGCAGAAATTCGAGCACGATCTCAGCGCGTACATCTATTTCGGTTATCCGGGTGAGCCGGCGCTCGGTCCGCCAGCATTCATGCATCGCCCGTCGGCAATGGACGATCCAGACGCACCGATCGGACACCACTGGCAGGACTCCACGCACATCACGTTTGGCGTTGCGACGCTCGGGGCGCAGTGGCGCAACGTGAAACTTGAGGGCAGCATCTTCACCGGACGCGAGCCGGATGAAGACCGTTACGATTTCGACCGGCCGCGTTTTGATTCATACAGCGGCCGGCTCTCCTGGAACCCGACACCAAATCTGGCGCTGCAAGTTTCGTACGGTTACATCAAAAGTCCCGAAGAACTCGATCCCGAAACGAACATTCATCGCACGACTGCCTCCGCAATTTACAATCTGCCACTCGGCCACGATATCAACTGGTCGAACACCTTTGTGTGGGGTCAGAACAACGCCACCGAAGAAGGCAAAACGCAATCGTTCCTGATCGAATCAAATTACCAGCGTGGCCGCGACACGGTTTATTTACGCTGGGAACGCGTCCAAAAATCCGGACACGAACTTGTTCTCCAGCCGTTCGATCAATCTGAAATTTTCCCAGTGAGCGGATACACGCTCGGCTACGTCCGCGACTTATCACACGGCAAAGGCATCGACATCGGCCTTGGCACCCAATTCACAATCAACGACCGCCCCGATTCCCTCGACCGCTACTATGGCGATGATCTCGGCTACGCATTCCAGTTTTTTCTGCGGATCCGCCCATCCCAGCACAGCCACGGCGCGCACGAGCATCCAGAGCAAATTCCCGGAACGGCAAAATAATCGCGTGCCACGGGACAGCGTTGGGCGGGCATAGTCGTTGGTCCAAACGCGACGCCTGCGGAAGCCATCACTGCTTCAAACTGAGAATGGATTCTGCCTTCGACAGACGAGACGCCGGCATGTTAAGACATGTGGCTAGATGAAAAATCCGTGGCTCGCACTCGCATTATTGATCGGTGGCGGATCAACTCTCTTTGGCAACGGCGGCGCCTGGCAAACCGGAGTTCCGGGAACTGGCGCTGCCAGCGCTTCGGACAAAAGCCAAAAAACCGACGTCACGATCGAAAATGAAACGCTGAAAATTGATCTGCATCCGGAGTACGCGGACGTGACTGTCCGTTACCGCATGCACAACACAGGACCGAGGGTGCAACAAGATTTCTTCTTTCCGGTAGAGCGTTGGGGAGCAAATCCAGACTCCGACAGGGCGGGAAAGAGTGACGACATCGATCATTACCAAATCAACGTTGATGGAAAAGATTTGAAATGGACCAACGTGGCGGGACCGAAAGAAGAAAGAAGGGAAACTAAAGAAGGAACCGGCGAAGCGAACCAGGAAAGCAGCGAAACGAAAGAAGAAACCAGCGAAGGAACCAGCGAAGCGACTGAAGATGGCAACCGCGCGGAAGAAGAAGCTAGCGATGCCGAAGAAGGCAGCGATGCACAGGAAGAAAATGACGAAACGGGTTCGGGGCCGTTCTGGCAAGAGAACGTGTCCACGATCAAGTCATGGAAAAAATCGGTCATTCCTTTCGCGCAAAATCAGACGCGGGACGTGACGATTCATTACAAGGCGCGTTACGCGGAGAACGACGAATCGGTCTCGGATGATTCGCACATCAGTAACGCGACCTTCGCGTATTCGCTCTCGCCTGCATCGACATGGAAAGGGCCAATCGGGAAAGGCAAAATCGAAATCAACATCCTGCATCCCGAGCCCGAGGACGTTTCGATCGAAAAGCCGAAGGAGAGGTTCAAGAAAATCAGCGACACGCGTTACGAATGGGACTTTGAAAACTTGAAACCGGCGATGGCCGACGACATCCGCATTGTTGCGCATTCAAAATACGATTCCTACCCGACTGGTTATTCCGAAGAGGAACTTGAGCGTCGCGCTGAGTACGTCATTCGGGGCAACCAGTACTTTCTCGACCACACGGATTACGACGCGACTGCTAGCTCGACTCTCGCGGCCCAAGGCAAACACCATTACGACGTCGTTAACATAAAGGGCGATCCAACCAGAGAGATTCAATCGCCATGGGCCGAGGGAGTCGAAGGCGATGGGATCGGCGAGAGCATAACGCTCAACGTGAAACGCCCGCTTCCACTCTATGGCATCCTGATCCAGCCTGGATATTGCGATTACGATGACAAGGAACCGTGGTTGAAAAACAATCGCGTCGCGGCCCTCGAAATCATTCTGAACGATGAGCATACGTTTACAGAGACCATTGCCGATGAGCGATTCGAACGTCCGTACCTCATCCGCGTGCGCGATTACACCAAGCCGGTCAACAAGATCAAACTGGTCATTAAAGGTGCGCATCGCGGCACGCAGTTTCGAGATACCTGCATTTCGCTCGTTGAGTTGCGTGCACCGCTTAGCAAAAAACCTGAAGTTCACGGAGCGCGATGAAGTGGTCTAGGGATAATTGCGAGTCCCAATGTTCAGATTGAATTCGCCGCGCGCCTTCGGGCTGCCTCTTCCTGAACGGGGAGAGCGGAAGGGTGCGGGTTCATCGGAAACAACAAGGCGCGCAGGATTTGCAAACCCCTCACCTCAGTCCTATCCCCTTCTTCGAGGTGAGAGGCGAGAAAAGCTGCACGGAAGAAAGAGTCGGCGCTTTTGGGTTAGCAGAGCCTTCCACCTAATAACAAATCTGCGGGCGGTAGCCCCGGCCTTCATAGCAGCGCTGTTGGTCGCTGCCGGACACGTCGTTTCAGCCGCGAACGGTCTGCCCATTTACATCGAGGACAATCACGCCGGCACGTTCTACTGGCTGGCGCAAAATATCGATCTCGACCAGTCGTACACGCTTGTTCTTTTCGATGCGCACAGCGATGCATCGGGCATTTTCGATTCCGATAAAATTCGTTACACGCTTCGAAACGTTGTTTCTACGCAGGATCGCCAAACGCTGCTCGATCGCTGGCGCAGCAAAGGCTCTGTCCAATGCTTCAACTGGATCGAGCCGCTCATGCCGGCGCCGATTGAAAAGGTCATTTGGGTGCCGGTCGAGAAACTTTCGGCGTCTCAAATTCGCGAACACCGACAGAAGGCAACGGCGTTACTCGACGGCCATCTCGAAGCAGCGCCGCGGAAATGGGGATCATTACAAGAGGCTTACGTTGTTTCCGATTTCGAACATCTGGAGAAAGAGATCAACCCAAACCAGCGGTTGATTGTTACAATTGATCTCGATTACTTCGCCGGACTGGCTGGTGCGGAGCGGGAACAAGCATTCTCGCGGATTTGGAATTTCGTGATTCAGCGGCCGAATCTTCACGCGATCACATTCGCAATTTCGCGTCCATACCTGAAGAGCGAAGACGACGCGGATCAACTGTTAAAGCTGGCGTTGATGTCAGCGCTTTCGCTGCCCACGGCGCAAATCGAATTCGAGCCCTTCCTGACTGTTGCGAACGATCACTCGGATCTCGCCAAGAAATTGATACTGCAAGGAGAAAAGCCGGCTGCATTCGATGTCGCGCAAATAACTCAAGAACTTCGGGCACGAATTTTGTCCGAACGTGAGCGCATCAACGTCCTGCACGATAGCCCGCGTTGGGAGCAGCTGTTGCGCACATGGGACGACGAAGCGCCGCGATTGCATCTTGAAGTTAAAAATCGCGAGCCTTCTACAGACGATGTTTGGCGCGTGCCAGCCGATGAGTCCGCTGACGTCCAACTTCTCCTCGTGCCTTGGACCGCGAAACCGGAGAAGATCGAATGGTTTGCGCTGACGCCGAAATTTTGGCGTTGCAACCTGAGCGGTTTATCGGCCGATCAAGTCGGCTTTATCGCAAACGCCGCACCACGCCCTGCTTGGAACGAGCTTGCGATTGATTGTCACGATTCAGTTTTGCCGATGACGAAGATCGAAAATTTGTTCGATCCACAGTTGCATTGTGGCTCGGTGCGTTTGCGAGCACGGGCTGTGATCGATGGAAAGGTTCGCGAAACGCCCGTGATGGAGTTGCGGAGATTCATTGGCAGCGGTTTTCGCGCGGCCGTTACCGAGCAATTTGGTCTGCCGTATCTTTTCGGGAGCGGTGAATTGTCAGAAGCTTCGAATACCGGACCGGAAACCAATCTCGGTGCCGATTGCGCAAACTTTATCGTTTACGCGTTGCGCCGGCAGGGCCAGCGCATTCCATGGTCCGACCCGAAGCGATTGCGCCAGCACCTTGATTTGATCGCGCGCTCAGTCACACCGGGCACGGCGAGAATTACAGCGGAGGATTTGCAGCGAGGCACAATCGTTCATCTCGGGACACACGTCGCTGCAGTGATCAAGGATCGAAATCCTATTGGCATTCTCGATGACAACGACCTCGTGGCACACCAACTCCCTGCCGCCCCGGAATTGGTGACGCTGGGCCAACTCCTCAGAGAACGTAGAAAGAATCGCTTCGATTTGTATCGCGTCCCGCCAGCAAAATCCGCGGCCAGATTAATCTTCGGTGGCGACGTCATGCTCGGTCGCAGTTGCGCCGCAAAGATCCAAAACGGCACAGATCCATTTGAAGGTATTGCATCGCTGATTCGTCAGGCGTCTTTCGCCGCCGCAAACTTGGAATGTACAATTTCGAATCTCGGCATGGCCACAAACCGATATGCGTTCCGCGCCCCTGCACAATCCGCGGAATTGTTACGCCGGGCCGGCTTTGACGCGATGGGCTTGGCAAATAACCACGCGCTCGATTTTGGACCGGTCGCATTGCACGATTCCGCAGCGCACTTGCTTCGGGAAGAAATTGAACCAGTCGGTGTGGAAACACCGAGCAAAAAGGCTTGCGATCCGAGTTTTTTCTCTCTGTCCGATGGAAAAAAAAT
>JBARAJ010000001.1:0-3847 GCA_049791915.1 Candidatus Udaeobacter sp. | reverse complement strand
GGCCTAATTGCCCCGGCGGACTGGAGACCGCCGCTCCTTGGTTTTGTTCGAGCTCGCGCAGGAGTGCCTCACAAAATCGCGAGGTCTGCGAGCGATCCAGCAAATCCTTGTAAAACGCGCAATACGGACAAATACGCGCGCAGAAGGGAATGTGAACGTAGATGTGGCGGATTGGCGTACGCTTTTCGCACCTGAATTGTAGGGCGTCTGTGTCAGGCGCCGTGTCTTTGGGCGTTTCATAGAAACGCCCTACAGGGTTCGAGGGTGTTACCCCGCAGTTGTGATTCCCGCGGTTACTCATAAAATCCGTCTGCCGTCGACAATGTCATGCTGATTCGAAACGTAGCCCTGGTTTTGTTTTGCGCTATCTCGTCCGGGCTGGCTCAAGACCAGCAGCCCGCGCCGACGCCCTCGATTGTGTACGCGGTGCGCAATCCTGATTCAATCAAGGATTACAAGACGAACCCGCACGTCGTGCGCGAAATGGTGAACCGGCTCGTAATGGCTGTGACCCGAGAGTCTGACGTGGCCAAGGCATGGGGGTCGCTGGTCTCTCCAGGTGAACGCGTCGGTATCAAGATCTCGGCAGCGGGTGGCGAGCTTTTCACAACGCACCATGAGATTGTGAACGCGATCGTAGACGGTCTGGCGGCCGCAGGTCATCCCCGCAGTAGTATCGTCGTGTGGGACCGCTCCCTCGGCGGAATCAAGGAGGCTGGATATCGGCCATCGGTTGATGGCTACCAGGTAAAAGCAATCGCGCCTCACGACGGATATGACGCAAAAGCAATGCAATCTGCTCCTTTAGTCGGGAAACTGGTGTGGGGAGATTTCGAATATGTCGGCGACATAGGGAAGATGCCGCTTTTCGCCGATGCCGATGCTACGAGCAACGTCAGTCATTTTTCGAAGATCATCTCCAACGACGTGGACAAAGTCATCAACGTCCCCGTGATGAGCGTCAGTGAAACGAACGGCATCGCGGGTTGCATTTACAACATGACCATCCCGAACATCGATAACTGGCGCCGGTTTGCCCAGGGCTCGCGGTTCGGCGCGGGAAGTCTCGCCGAAATTTATGCCAACCCACTCATCGCAAAAAAAGTGGTGTTGAATTTGATGGACGGCCTGCTCGCACAATATGCTGGGGGGCCACAGCCGCAGCCGTATTACGCAGTGCACTATGCCACGCTGTATGCGAGCAAGGACCCGGTGGCTCTGGATGCCGTCGCATTGAAACGATTGGAAGAATGGCGGAAGCGCGGGAACCTCCCTCCTGTCGGTCGGGTGGCAGCCTACATAGATGTCGCCGGCGAGGTAGGGCTCGGTAACTCGGCTACCAATCGAATAGAGGTAAAAAACATTGGACGCTGATGTTCTTGTTCGATCCAGTCGCAAAGGCTCTGCTATGACTGTCGATCACGTTGTTCTCGAACCACTGCAGTCAAAGCATCCGCCTCTCCCCTTTGTGAAGGGGAGAGGATTGAGGTGAGGGGATAAAGCGGTGACTTGCTCGCAATCGCAGAACCTCACTCTGCCCTCCCTCCAGAAAGGAGAAGTGAAAGAGCGCAGCATAGTGACGGGCATATCGCATCGATCTCGATCGTTCTCGGAATGCACGACATTGTGAGCTTGGGTTCTACAAAGGTGTTACGGACAATTCTGCGCTCCGTTTCGCGCTCGTTTTACCTGTCGATTCGATTTTTACCGACACAATTACGCGAGCCGATCGCGCTGGCGTATCTCCTCGCCCGAACTACGGACACCGTTGCCGACACAGCACAAATCTCCGGGAGCGTGCGAATGGAAACCTTGAAGCTGCTTTCTAATGGCATCCAAGGCACAGCTTCCCGTGACGTCGTCCTGGAGCTTATTGCGTCATTTGTTTCGCTTCAGCAGAACGCGAGCGAACGAGAACTCCTGGAATCACTACCCGATGGCCTGGCTTGCCTGGAAGGAATGGAGCACGCAGACCGCAACGACATTCGTCTTGTGCTCGAAAAAATTACGCATGGCCAGACGCTCGACCTGCAACGTTTCGGTAATCCGCAGGAGATCCGCGCGCTGAGTACCGCTGCAGATCTCGACGAATACACGTATCTGGTTGCCGGTTGTGTCGGTGAATTTTGGACGCGACTCTGTTTCCGGCACGTTCGCCAGGTCTCGAGCCGGACCGAAGACGAGATGCTTGCTCTGGGAAAGCGTTACGGCATGGCGCTTCAACTAATTAATGTGTTGCGGGACGCCGGCTCGGATCTTCGAGCGGGAAGATGTTATTTTCCCGAACACGAATTAAGCGCGGTGCATCTGACTCCCTTGCAGATCCTCTCCGAACCAGAGCGCTTCCAGCCGATCTATCGAACATGGCTGGAGAAGGCAAAGGCAGGCCTTACGTCTGGAATGGAATATTCGCACGCGATCAAAAATCGTCGCGTGCGCGCTGCGACGGTGCTGCCGGCATTAATCGGCGCGCGTACACTCGCGCTTTTGAATGTGTCCGGTCCCGCGGCCTTGCAGCGCACAGTGAAAGTCGCGCGCAGCGAAGTGCGCGCGATGATCTTATCGTTAGGCCTTACGCTCGCATCGCGCAGGCGAATCGATGCGATCTTTGATCGCGCCAAACTGTAACCGTTGCTCTGCGGGCAACGCGTTCACCACCGCGCTTCGCCCAGCGAAGCGGCTACAGGAAATAATTTCGCTGTCGCTCGCTGATTGGTCGCTCGAGCCGCTCCAGCACTTGAAGCATGTCTTCCCAGACTTTGCGTTTTTCGGAAGGCGCCTGGTTTCGCAGCAAGTACGCGGGGTGATACGTGATCATCAGCGGAATGCTGTTGTAAGTATGCCATCGGCCGCGCAATTCGCGCATGGCCGCTCGCGTCCCGAGCAACCCCTCGACGGCGACCGCGCCGAGCGCGACTAACACACTTGGCTGAATAATGTCGATCTGCTCCAAAAGATAAGGCCGACACGTTTGCATCTCTGCCGGCGTGGGCGGGCGATTCCCAAAACTGCCCGCCGGCATGTCCGGGCGGCACTTCAGGATATTTGCAATGTAAACGTCTTCGCGCTCGAAGTTCATCGCCTTCAGAATTCTCGTCAGTAATTGTCCGGCGCGTCCGACGAACGGTTCCCCTTGCTGATCCTCATCTGCACCGGGCGCTTCACCGATGAACATCAAATCGGCGTCCGGATTTCCGACGCCGAAAACGGTTTGCGTTCGCGAGCAGGCGAGATGCGCACATTTCGTGCAAGCGCCAACGCGTTCGCGAACCGCGGCTAGCAAATCTGCCTTATTTCGCGCGTCCGCCTCTCCGCTGGGGACAGCGGACTCTACAGCATCGGCGGGAGTAGCGTGCACTGTCCTCAGCGCAGGACGTTGAGCGATGGCAGCACGAGCATCTTGCAACCGCGCGAGCGCAGTTCTCGATGCACGCGGCGTGCGATCACTTTTCTCTCGAATCCTTTCCAGGGCTGCGATGACTAGATCGAGAGCTGGCTGCGTCATGTACGGCGATCATCCAAAATTCCGCGCGCGACTACAAACGATTTCGTCGAACGACACGCGTGCTTGCAATTCCCGGCGTCCCGCGCCGGAGCTGAACTCAAAATTCGGCAGTCAAAGACCGCCGCCACAGCCGATCTTGGCGGCGGACAAGATTATTTAGAACACGCGGGGATTTTGCCAACCGGCCGCTTGATCCAGTAATTCCGGTTCGACGTCGAGTGCCGTTTTGATGTCCATTTGCGCGCTCGCGTTGGCAGTTGCAGCGATCGGTTCCTTGGAGGCTGTTGGCCATTGAGAGAAATATCCCGCGGCAATTTTCAACGGCGGTTGCGTGCCGGCGGA